>DATMNP010000081.1:0-7974 GCA_035568935.1 Opitutaceae bacterium
CGAAGACATCTGCGACGCGACGGCCGACTCCGCCGTCACCGCCGAGGCCATGGTTGAAATCGCCGAGCCGATGGGCGCCGAGACCTTCGTGCACCTGAACACGGGCGCGACCCCGTTTATTGCCCGGGTTCAACCCACCGCGCATGTCGCCATCGGCCAAAAAGCCAGGGTCGCCTTCCGCACCGGGAAAATCCATCTCTTCGACCCCGCCACCGGGCAGGCGATTCGGTGAAATTTATTGGGGTGGAACGTGGCGAGAAAGAGAACGATTACGAGAACGAGAATGATGCCGTTGTAGCCAAACCTCTCCGCCTTCGCGCCCTTGCGTTAAAATCTATTCCACCGGCACGATGCTCTGTGCGTCGGGTGGATTGACCGTTCCGGCCAGTTGCGCCGGCATGAACACTTCAGGCGGCAACTTCAGGCCCAACGCCGCGCCTTTTACCAGGAACCGCGTCTTGTCCCGCGTCACCTCGTCGCGCACGTCGAAGCTCTTGGGAATCCATTGTTCGCCGATGCGCTTTAGCTCGAGCAGGCTGATGGTTTTAAGCGTTTGGCCATCGTGGCCGACGAGCTCCACCTGCACGAGGGCATTGAACTGCGTGTCGAGATAGACGCGCACACCTGCCAGCGAGGGATATTTTTCCGCGAAATCTTTCGGCGGATGGAGCAAAAATTGATGGGTCGGCCGGCCGCGCAGCCGTGCGAGGCCCTGGTAATCGAAATCCGGCCAGTACAAAAACGGCATTTGCAGGTCGAAGGCCGTCAGGTTGGTGCCTGCCACCGGTGCAAAAAGTGCCGCCACGTCAAGGGGCTTGGCCGCGTCAGATCCATCCCAGCTCCAGACGGCCGGTGACGGGCCATTTTGCACGAGCAGGTGCAGCTCCGTCTTTTTTGCTGCATCGGTTACGATGGCCACGCGTGAAAGCGGGCCCTGCCCGTTTCGCGTGCCCCAGAACTGTCCGGCCAGCACGCGCTCGTCGCCGCGACGGGGCAGCACGTGCAGTTCGAACTCAAGGAAGTAATCGCCCGCGATGCCCTTGGCGCGAAAATCCTCCAGCACGCGGCGGCCCTCAGCCTGGTCGGGGGCACCAAGCTGGCCATATTCCGGCTGCGGCAAAAAACGCGGCTGCGCGTGTGCCGCCAGCGCCAGGCCGAACAGCAAAAAGGGAAAAATCCGCGAGCCCGACATGGTCGGCTGGCGCATTTAAATTCAGGGCTTCGCCGGCGCGGGGGTCGGCGCCGTTGCCGCGGTGCCAGTGGCCACAGGCGCCGGCTGGATGGAGATCGGGGCGAGTGGTTGCGGCACGGGAACAGAAGCGGCATGCGTGGGCGACACCATGACGTTCGGCAGCGCTTGGATCCCTCCATTGGCATGGCCGCGCTGGTAGACGTTGCCCAGGTAAAGCAGGAAGCTGAGCACGAAAAACACGATGGCCATATTGATGGTCAGCTTGCTGGTGACGGTCCCATGGGAGCCGCCCAACACCGATTCGGCCATGCCGCCGCCCAAGGCCGAGCCCATCCCGCCGTCGGACTTCGCCGGCTGGGCCAGCACCAGCAGGACCAGTAACAGCGAAACGATGATCAATACGATAGTGAGAAGACCAAGGAGAATACTCATGGAACCGAAGATGACAGCAGACGCGGGCAAAGGTTGTCAATGCGCCGTTGAAACCAGGGGTGGCAACGGTTACGTCCTATTTTCAAACGAGTTGTGCTACAAAAGATCCCCAGGAGCACAGAGAACATGCGGGATTCGGCCAACGATATCGCATTCTATTTCCAAAATGGCCCAGCCATTTTGGTTAAGCAGCGTGTGGTCAAAGTCCAACACGCTGCTAGGGCGTGTCTTCGCTCACGAGCGGCACGAAGCGCACGGCACCGAGATCAAAGCGTCGAATATCGCCCGTGGGCGATTTTTCGATCAGCAGCAGGGCCTGGCTTTCATTGGATTCACCTTCCGGGGCCACCAGCCGGCCGTTGATCCTGAGTTGCGCGAGGAGCCGGTGCGGAATTTCCTGCACCGCAGCGGTGAGGATGATCGCATCAAACGGCACGGCTTCAGGCCAGCCGTGCACCCCGTCGTCGATGCGTAGCGCGACATTTTTGTAGCCCAGCATCGCCAGGCGCTGTTTCGCCGCCGCGGCGAGCTCGGGAATTCGCTCGATCGAAAAAACCTCTCCCGCCAGTTCGGCGAGAATCGCCGTCTGGTAGCCGCTGCCCGTGCCGATTTCAAGCACGCGGCTGAGAGGCGTGAGCGCGAGCTGCGCCGTCATGAACGCGACGAGTGAGGGCTGGGAGATGGTCTGGTCATGGCCGATGGGCAGAGGCTCGTCCTTGTGGACCTGCGACAATTGATCCCGCGGAACAAACTGTTCGCGGGGAACGGCGCGCATGGCGCGCGCAACGTCGGCAGGAATCTCATGGCCAGTCATGCGGCTTTAGGGCCGCATTTTCGCCCAACCAAGGGTTTGCCGCAAGCGATGGAGCGTTTTTTATCAGGCCGTCAAAAAACCCTGCGCCATGGCCTTTTCCACCGCCACAGCCGCGGCGGCAAAAAGGCTTTTTCGCGTGGCCGCGTCGCGCTTGCGGTCGGTGCGCAATTCGAGCACGCGCACGCCGCTCACCGGCAGCACGGACACCAGCCCGGTGAAATGTTTCCAGTCGCGCACCGGCACATGCGCCACGCCATAAGCCGGGCACAGCTTGGCAAAGTCAGCTTCCTGCGGCGTGGCAAAAAAATCCTCGAACGGCGGATCAAACTGGGCCACCGGCAAATGCTCGAAGATGCCGCCCCCGCGATTGTTGATGAGCACGACGGTCAGCGAGCCGCGCAACTTCGGCCGCAATAAAAATCCATTGGTGTCGTGCAGCAGCGCAAGGTCGCCGGTGAGCAGCACGGCGGGCCGGTCGGCGGCGTGGGCCACGCCGAGCGCCGTCGAAAGCGTGCCGTCGATGCCGTTTGCACCGCGGTTGAAAACCAGTTCGCAGCGCCGCCCATGGGCCGGCCAGAAATATTCCATGTCGCGCACCGGCATGCTGCTGGCCACGAAGAGCGGCGTCTCCTCCGGCAGGTGCGACGCGAGCAGCCACGCGGCCTTGCCTTCGAAGATCTCATCCGCCGGGCCCAGCCCGCCATCGAGGCTGGCGCGCGCGGCGGCCTCCGCCCGGCTCCACTGCGCCGCATAGGCGGGATCGGCGACCGGCCCTTCCTTCACCCGAAAATTCTCCGCCGACAGCGGCAGATGGCGCGTGCGGCCGTGCAATCCGTCGCGATTCGCCGCGCCGGGCGTAACCATCGTCGTCTCGGCCTGGGTCTGCTCCAGCCAGCCGCGCAACACCTTGCTGACCGGCCAGCCGCCGAAACAAATCACCTGCTGCGGCGCGAGCTCGCGCGCCGCCTGCGCACTGCGGAGAATTGCATCGTAAGTCGTGATGATCGCCGCCTTGCCACTGGCGTGATGCCGCACCGGCGAAAGCGCATCGGCCAGCACCGGCCAGCCAAGGGCCTCCGCCGCTTTTATGATCGCATCCGCGTAAGCTCCATCATCGCCCACGCTTTGCGGGCCAGCCACGATCAGGCCGCGCGAACCGGCCGGAGACTGCCAGGTCGCAATCGCGGAAGCGGGCGCCACCGGTTCGAGGTGGGCGAAAAAACCCCCGTCAATTTTCTTCGCGAGCACCCGCACCGTGCCATCTTCCGCCGGCACGAGCGGATCGCGGAACGGACAATTGAGATGGACGGGGCCGCCACGGGCGCGTGCGCAGGCCTGCGCGACCGTCTGCCGCAGGTAACGCAGCCGCGGCTCGCTCGCCTCGGGCACGGCGAGTTCGTGGTAGAACTCCACATAGCCGCCATAGATTTTCTGCTGGTCGACCGTCTGGCCCGAGGCGCAGTCGCGCAGCTCCGGCGGGCGGTCGGCCGTGAGCACAACCAGGGGGGTGCCGCTCTCGTGCGCCTCGATGATGGCCGGGAAAAAATTAGCCGCCGCCGTGCCGCTCGTGCAGATGAGCGCAACCGGCCGCCGGGTTTTTTTGGCCAGCCCCAGAGCGAAAAATGCCGCCGAGCGCTCGTCGAGCACCGGGACCGACTCGATGCGAGGGTGCCGCGCGAAGGCGAAGGCCAGCGGCGCCGAACGCGAACCGGGCGAAAGCACCGCCTGCGTCACGCCGCAGCGCGCAAGCGTTTCCACGAGCACGCCGCCCCAGAGCGAATTGACACTGCGAAAATCGAGCGAAAGAGAGGACATTTTAACCACTAATTTTCACTAATTGGCACTAATGTTAGGAGATTTGGCGAGCGAGGATATGAGATTAACCACTGATGGGCACTGATGCACACTGATCAGGAAGCCCGGAAGATGAAATCGTAGTTAGTAATTGGCAATTGGTAGTTGGCCTGTCCGCCGAAGCCCTGAGCCTGTCGAACGGGGCGACGGCGGATCATTGGTAATACATCACTCGTCATTCGCCATTCGGATTTCGTCATTTAAGCCAGCAGCGCATCCAGCATGGCCCGGAATTTCAGCTCGGTCTCGGCAAACTCCTTCTCGGGCGATGAACCGGCCACGATGCCCGCACCCGCGTAGAGCCGGGCGCGCGCGCCATCGATGAGCGCCGAGCGCAGGCCGACGAAAAACTCGCCGTCGCCGCGCGCATCGACCCAGCCCAGTGCGCCCGCGTAGAGGCCGCGCGGGAACCCCTCGAGTTCGCGAATATGCGCCACCGCGCGCTCGCGCGGCGAACCCCCGACGGCCGGCGTCGGGTGCAAACGCGCCAGCACGTCGAGCAGGCGCACGCCGGCCGGCAGCGCCGCACGCACGGGCGTATGCAGGTGCTGGACATTGGCCAGGCGCAGCAGGGCGGGTTTCTCCACAAACTCCAGCTGCAACCCAAGCGGCTCCAGGCGGCGCACGATGGAGTCGAGCACGAGGCGGTGCTCGCGCCGGTCCTTGTCGCTGTGCACCAGCGCGGCAGCGAGGGCCGCATCGTCGCTCGCGGTCGCGCCGCGGCGCGCGGAGCCGGCCAGCGCCTCCGTGAGCAGGGCACCACCACGCACGCCCAGCAAACGCTCGGGACTCGCCCCGATGAAGCTCTGGCCGCGGCCGTTGGCGACGGAGAAGGCATAGCAGTCGGAAAAACGCTCGCGCAGGCCGTTGAGCACGCGCAGCGGATGCAACGGCTGCGAGGCAAGGAGGTCCTTGGTCCGGGCCAGCACGATCTTTTTGAATTCACCGGCCTCGACGAATTCAAGCCCGCGTCGCACGGCCGCCATGTAGTCGCCGGATTCGGCCACGGAAATTTTTTCCGCACCGGCGGAAGCCGCGGGAAACTCAGGCCCGGCGTAATCGAAGGCGCGAAACTTGGCATGGGCGCGCCAGATTTTTTCCGCGAGCGCGTCCAGGTCGGCGCCGGCGCCGACAAGCAGGTTGGCCACGGCGGTCGTGCGCCCGCCGGCCTGGGCCACCTGCCAGCGCGGCACGAAGACACGCCCGGCGGGAAACGGCTCGCCCGCCCCGGTCTCGTCGGCAAAGGCAAACGTGGTGAAAAAATGCGGCCCGGCGAAGGGCGCGGCTTGGTCGCCGACGGCAATCGTGTCGGCCAGCGTTTCATCAATGAAGCGTTGGATCGCCTCGAACCGCCCCACCCCGGAGGCCTCGCGGCTCACCACCGCCTCGGCGCCGGCGATGGAAAAATTCTGCGCCGGGCGCTCGCAGTAGAAATGGAGTTCGGTCGGGTCAAAAATCGACTCGAGCACGGCCAGGGGATCGAGGGCGTCGACCCCGATGGAAATGCTCACGAGCTGCGGCCGGCCGCGGGTCACCGCCGTCGCGCGGCAACCGGCCAGGAACGCGCGCAAGGCATCCGGCGTGGCGTTGGCGGCGGGATCGAGCGGAAGAATGGTCATGTTTGAACAGGAGCCAGGAGTCAGGATTCAGGAGGCCAGAAACAGAGAGCAAGCGTAAGATAGTTTTCTCATTCCGAGCAAAGCGAGGAATGACAAAAAAAGGCTGCTTCTGGTCTCTGATCTCTGGCTTTACTCCGGCTCCTGACTCCTCACTCCTGACTCCTGACCTCTGCCTTCGGCTTTTCCTCGGGCCGCGGAAAGAGCACGAGGCCGGCGGAAACGTTGGCGCCGGCGAGGCGGGGGCCCCAGGCGAGTTCGTTGCGCCACTCCGCGCCCGGTTTGTAGCCGAGGGCCGCCTGGATTTTTTCCGTGGTCGCGGGCATGACCGCCTGGAGCAGCGTGGCGCCGAGGCGCAGCGCCTCCGCGATCGTTGCCAGCGTGGAGCGCAGCAGCGCGGCATCGAGCGGGACGGTGGACTTGGCCAGCTTCCACGGCGCGCGCTGGTCGATATAGACGTTGATCGCGGTGATAAAAACGACCGTGCGTTCCAGCGCGGTGTGAAACTGAAAGCCTTCGCAGAGCACGATGGCCTCGTCGCGCGTTTTTTCCCAGAGGCCGCGCAGCTCGCGCTCGGGCTCCTCGGCGATCTCGACCGCGGGAATGACCCCGCCGGCAAAGCGCGTCGTCATGTTCAGCGTGCGGTTGACGAGGTTGCCCAGGTTGTTGGCGAGCTCGCTGTTGTAGCGGACGAGGAATTGCCCCCGCGTGAAGTCGCTGTCCTGCCCGACATTCATCTCGCGAACCAGGAAATAGCGGAAGGCATCGACCCCAAACTCGGTGACAAAGTCGAGCGGGTTGATCGCATTGCCCGTGCTCTTTGACATTTTCCGGCCGCTGACCGTCCACCAGCCGTGCACCAGCAGCATGCGCGGGGGCGGCAGGCCGGCGGCGTGCAGCATGATGGGCCAGTAAACGGCGTGAGGCGGCAGGAGGATGTCCTTGCCGATCACATGGATGTCCGCCGGCCACAGCTCCGGCTTGTCCACGACGGCGGTGTAATAATTGACCAGCGCGTCGAACCAGACGTAGGTCACGAATTTTTCGTCGAACGGCAGCGGGATGCCCCACTCCAGGCGTTCGCGCGGGCGCGAGATGCACAGGTCGTTGAGCGGCTCGGTGAGAAACTCGATCACCTGTTTCTGGCGGTACGAAGGGAAGATGAAGTTCTCGTGCCTTTGCAGGAAGTCGACAAGCCAGCCCTGGTAGCCGCGCAGCTTGAAGAAATAATTCGGCTCCACGATTTCCGTGACTTCGCCGAAAATTTCCGGCCAGGTGCCGTCGGGGTTGCGGTCTTTTTCCTGGAGGAACTGTTCCTGGCGCGTGCTGTAGAAGCCGCGGTATTCGGCGCGGTAGATTTCGCCCTGGTCAAACAGGCGCTGCAGGATCTCGCGCACGACACGCTTGTGCCGCTCCTCGGTCGTGCGGATGAAATCGTCGTTGGAGATGCTGAGCTTCGTGCACAACCCGCGGAACTCGGCACTGACCTCGTCCGCGAACTGCTGCGGCGCGATGCCGCGCGCGCGCGCGCTCTGCTGGACCTTCTGGCCGTGCTCGTCGGTGCCGGTGAGGAAAAGCACGCGGTCGCCCATCAGCCGCCGGAAACGCGCGATGACGTCGGCCAGCACCTTTTCATAGGCATGGCCGATGTGCGGCGAACTGTTCACATAATCGATGGCGGTGGTGAGATAGAACGACTTCATGGATGGGAGCGTATTCAAACTGCAAAGGCATACCGCTAATGGCTGGGAAAGCGCAGAGCAAGGCGGACGTCGAGGCGCCAATGCCCGGAGGGCCTTGGCCCTCGACGACAACGCCGCTCCGCGCTTTTTTCCAGCCTTAGCCCAAAGGGTTCACGCGATAGAGAGGCAGGCGCGGCGTTCCGGCAGAGGGGGATAGCCTCTCCGAGGATACCCACCCTCTGCCGCGCCTTGCGGCTGCCGTCTCTCGACGCGAACGGTGTGCCTTTGCAGTTTGAATACGCTCCCATGGCAGCCGGCCAAATTCGGAGTTCAAGGTTCAAAGTTCAAGGTTCTTCATTCGCAGTTGGTAATTTGCAGTTGGTA
>DATMNP010000082.1:0-41078 GCA_035568935.1 Opitutaceae bacterium
GCGTAGGCGGTCACCCCGCCATCGGCCGCGGTCATCGAGATGCGTTGGTTGGCGGCGTCGTAGGCATAGCTTGTCGCGGTGCTGTCGGGGCGCGTGAGCTTCAGGAGATTGCTGGCCGGATCGTAGGCCGACTGCGTGTCACGGTTGAGTTGGTCAGTAACGGAGATGCGGCGGCCGAGCTGGTCATAGGCATACTGAACCACGCCATTGAGCGGGTCGGTGACACTGAGCAGCTCGTTGGCGTTGTCGTAAGCGTAGCTTGTGACCGAGCCGTCAGCGGCGGTACGCTGGGTCAGGCGATTGAGCTGGTCGTAGGCACTCGTGGTGAAGCTGCCGTCGGGACGAGTAATTTTGGTCACATTGCCGACCGTGTCATAAGCCCACTGCGTTATGTGGCCCTTGGGATCGGTGGCGGACACTTTTCGATTGAGCGAGTCGTAGGTGAAGATAGTTACATTGCCAGCAGGATCAGTAACGGTAAGGAGGTTGTCCACGCCGTCGTAGGTCATCTTGGTGACGTGCCCGAGGGCATCCGTGACCGACACGGGCCGGCGGCGGACATCGTAAACGGTGGTCGTCGTGTGGCCGAGCGGGTCGGTGACCTGGACAAGGTCATCGTTGCCGTCGTAGGCGTAGTGGGTGATGCCGCCATCGGGCGCAGTCATCTGGATGACCTTGTTGCCAGCATTGTAAAGATAGCTGGTGGCATGACCGAGCGGGTCGGTAACCGTGGCGACATTGCCGGCATTGTCGTAGGTCGTGGTGGTGGTGCGGCTGAGCGGATCGGTGACAGTGATGACACGACCAAAAGAATCGTAAGCGTAGGTGGTGGTCTTGCCGCGCTGGTCGGTGCGGGTAAGCACCTGGCCATGGCTGTTGTAAGTCATGGCGACCATCTGGCCCAGCGGGTCGGTGATGGTCATAAGGTTGCCGTTTGTATCGTAGGCAAAATTCGTGGTGCGGCCCAGCGGGTCGGTGGCGGTTTGAACAAGATTAAAATCCGGCGTGTAGGTGTAGCTGGTGGTCGCTCCACCAGACTGGTTTACCAAGGAAAGGTTTCCCCTGCCGTCGTGCCGGAAAACAACAAAGTTGCCGTTAGGAAGGGACAGACTTTCGGGCTTCCTTTGGTCATCATAGCTGATCGCGGTCTTCTGGCCAAGCGCATTGGTGACTTGGGTGGGCTGGCCATAGGCATTAAGCTGCTTGGATGTCGGACTGCCATTGGCATCCTTCATATTATACACGGCGGCACCGCTATTCGTGGCGCCAACAGGAGGAGCTGAATCGGCGAAACTGTTACTGGCTCCATTTGCCGGAAACCCGGCGACGTTGGCGGGCGTATAGTTGTAGATAGCACCATCGGCGCGCTGCACATTGGCGATTCGACCGGAGGAGCCATAAGTATATTGCCGGGCCTGGCCCTTGCCGTCGCTTTGGGAAACCATCTTGCCATTGCCATCGTAGGTGAAGGCGCGGGTTATGCCGTCGGGGTTGGTAATCCCGGTCATATTGCCTTTGGTATCGTAGGCCAACGAGGTCGAGCGGCCAGCAGGATCGGTGATGCTGGACAATTTTCCACCGCCATAATTGAGGTTTGTGACAAGACCCGCCGGGTCGGTCATGGAGGCCAAGTCGAAGGCCTGCCCACTGCCGGTTGCGTCGATGTAGCCATAGGTCGTGGTGTTGCCCACCCGATCAGAAGAACTAATTTCCCTTCCGAGCTGGTCAAAGGTCTCCTTGCTGCCGTCCTTGAACAGGCGCTGGTACTGGTTGGTGGAAGGATCGAAACTGAAGACGCTGAAATCGCCATTTTCTCCACTGTAAATAAACGAGGAAGTCGGAATTTGTGGATTGCCGACGACCTGGATGTTATCGACCAAGGCGGCAATGGCGATGGGGGTCACCGGGGGGGCGCACCCATTATTTAGTGCCCCGTCGGAGGTCAGTGAAATCGTCAGTTCGCCCGGTTGCCCCCAGGCAGACTGAGGAATATCGATAATCACCGTCTTAAACCCGGTGCGCCGCGCATAACCGGTGTCAGCTCCGGGCAAGACTGTCTCGCTGGAGTCGGTGCTATAGCTGCGCGGTCCGGTGTTATTATAGCTGACACTTAGAAACAGGGTGGTATCGGAGACCAAAGTATTGGCCAGCACATCAAGCGACAGAGAGATTTGGGCGGTGCCAGGAGGCATTAAATTGAAAGGCAGGGTCAGTTCGGCCGACGCACCCGCGGTCGCAGGAACGGCTAGCTCGGCCATATACTTTCCCTCGGATGGAAGGATGGATCCGAGCGATTGCACGACATTGACCGAGGCAGCATTACCGGGATTCGCGTTTGTCGAATAACCACCCAATGTGCCAAGTTCGAATCCCAGATTTGAATTGGCTACATTGCTGGCCAGGCCGAGAGGAGTAAACGTGCTCATGGCGGTCTTTCCCCCACTCACCCAAAGCACCGAACCATCACCCGGGAATACCAGCCGGTCGATGTTTCCGACCGACCAGCCGGAACCAAGCGCCGGATAGAGTTGTGCGCCGTTGATTACGGGCGTTTGAACAACCTGCTGGCTGCTGTAGACCGAGTAGCCCGAGGGATCATTACCGTTTGGATAATAAGAGGCGACACGAAGGGTGAGAGGAGTTTTTCCGGTGGGAATTCCACGTAAATCCGTGCGGGTGGCCGAGACGAATGTCGACCTGACAGGCACGTTATTATAATATGCCGCGTTTCCACCCACCGAACTTGTCGCAGAGATGCTTGTCACGACCGGATTGGTTGTGTTTGTTAGCTGAAAAGCGGTGGCTGCGCCGATCGCGTCGGGAGCCGCCACCCGGGAATTATAGTGCAATTGGATCGAGCGCGACACCCCAAGGGATTGATAAACTGGCGTAACATGATCCTCCTCCAAGGAACCTTCCAGCGGAGACATACTGGAGCAAACGACGTCCGTCTCATCTTCGGGCGTTTCCGTATCGGTTGTGGTCGTATCAATGGTATCGTTCGTAGGCCCAACGTGAGACCAATCAAACGTGGTCACGCCCGAGCCTGGATCGGTGACAAGGGTATTATTGATCACCGTGGCCGTGCCTGTGACCACAAACTGGCCGCTCGCAATATCGAGGTTTCGGAGCGATAGTTTGGCGCCATTAGGCAGGTTGAGATCGTTGGGCATTATGAGTTGGGCCGGCTGACTCAGAATCGTGTTTTCCGGTTGAATGGAAATCAGCCGGCTGGGACGGAAGCCCGGCCCGAGGCAATTGGGCGCGCGATCGACAGGCACGTTGACAATGGTCACAACTCCTTGGCTGCTGCCATCAGGGAAAGCCAATTCCGTATTTGCTGGAATGACAAGTTGCACTCCCGGGATGGACGGATTGACCACCACTTGGGCGACGGCCGAGTTGGACTGAACCATGACGCCCTGGCTGGAGTCGAATGCGACAAGGTAAATGGGGCGATCCCATACTGTATTCTGGTTTGACAGCACGTCGAAGGCCAGGCCCACGGGCGTGAATTTTCCGGCATTGGTGACAGCATCGGTCTGGAAATGAAAAAGCGTGTGTCCAACCGGCAAGTTGGTGAAGCTGAACTTGCCGTTCACGTCCGTATAAGTCTGCTGGTTGGCGGCGATGACCCGGACATTGACGAGCGGCTCACCCGTGGTGGCAGCCACCTGACCCTGAAAATAGGTGCCCCCACCCACAATAACGGAATTTACCGTGAACGTTGAGTTATCCGTAGCTACAACTTTTCCGTTATAGACCCAATCAATCCGGTAAATGTGCTGCCCTTGGCCGAGATTAAACAGCGGCATGAACATGACCTCACCCGATTCGATCGTGGTCTCGGAGCTGAAATCATGACCATCGAGATAAACATGGAATGAGTCGGGTTGAACCGGCGTGGTGCCGGCATAGTGCGCCCCGAGACTTGGCCGAGCATAGGTTTCCGTGCAGCCGTTGGCTGGCATCATAATTTCCAGCAAGGCGGTATAAGGAGTGACCGTAATCGAGACAGTGGCGGCATTCGAGATCAACGCACCGTCATTCGCCGTGAACGTAAAGCTGTCGGGGCCGGAATAGTTGGCCGCGGGCTTGTAGGTCAGAGCGGGAGCAGTGCCGCTCAACGTGCCGTGGCTTGGTGTGCCCACCGTGTAGGTGAGCGGATCGTTGTTCGCTTGAGTGGCAGTGAGCGTGACGGCCAAAGCCGCATTTTCCTGGGTCGTCACCGACTGGCTGGCCGCGACCGGCGGAGCCTTGGTCACCGCGATCGAAACCGTCGCGGTGTTGGAGCCTACTGCGCCATCATTGGCGGTGAACGTAAAACTGTCGGAGCCAAAAAAGTTAGCCGCCGGCGTGTAGGTCAGGTTGGGCGCCGTGCCGCTTAACGTCCCGTTTGCGGGTTGGCTGGCCACCGTGTAGGTGAGCGGATCATTGTTGGTCTGCGTGGCTGCGAGCGTGATGGCCACGGCCGTGTTCTCGTTCGTCGTCACCGACTGGCTGGCCGCGACCGGCGGATAGTTCACTTTAGTAACCGTGATTGATACGGTTGCAGTGTTGGAGCCCACCGCACCGTCATTGGCGACGAACGTGAAACTGTCGGAGCCAAAATAGTTGGCCGCCGGCGTGTAGTTTAGATTCGGCGCGGTGCCAGAGAGGGTTCCGTGCGCGGGCTGGGTCGCCACCGCGAAGGTCAGCGGATCGTTATTTGTTTGAGTGGCAGCAAGCGTGATGGCCACGGCCGTGTTCTCGTTCGTCGTCACCGACTGGCTGGCCGCGACCGGCGGATAGTTCACTTTTGCGACGGTGATCGAGACGGTGGCGGTGTTGGAACCCACCGCGCCGTCATTGGCGGTGAAGGTGAAACTATCCGTGCCGAAAAAGTTAGCCGCCGGCGTATAAGTGAGGTTTGGCGCGGTACCGCTCAATGTTCCATGGCTTGGTGTGCCAGCAGCGTAGATAAGCGGATCGTTATTAGTCTGGGTCGCGGCAAGCGTGATTGCTACGGCCGTATTTTCATTCGTCGTCACCGACTGGCTGGCCGCGACCGGCGGATAGTTCACTTTGGTGACGGTGATGGAAACCGTGGCCGGGTTTGAGCTCACCGTTCCATCTTTTGCCATGAACGTGAAGCTATCTGCGCCAAAATAGCTGGTCGCCGGCGTGTAGGTCAGGTTGGGCGCCGTGCCGCTCAACGTTCCATGCGCGGGCGGGCTGGCCACTGTGTAGATGAGCGGATCGTTATTGGTCTGGGTCGCGGCAAGCGCGATAGCCACGGCCATGTTTTCGTTCGTCGTCACCGACTGGCTGGCCGCGACCGGCGGATAGTTCACTTTGGTAACCGTGATCGAGACGGTGGCGGTGTTGGAGCTCACCGTTCCATCTTTTGCCATGAACGTGAAGCTATCTGCGCCAAAATAGTTGGTCGCCGGCGTGTAGGTCAGGTTTGGCGCCGTGCCGCTCAACGTTCCGTGGCCTGGTGTGCCCGGAGTATAAGTGAGCGGGTCGTTGTTCGCCTGCGTGGCGGCAAGCGTGATAGCCACAGCCGTGTTTTCGTTCGTCGTCACCGACTGGTTGGCCGCGACCGGCGGCTGGATGATTGTTCCCTGCAAGCGCAGAAGGCTGTTGCCGTTAAGCGTGAGCTGGCTGGCCATGAGCCCGCCGATCAGCTGGCTGCTGCCAACAATCGTGACTGCGCTGGTTGGTGCGGTGACCGAACCATAAACAATGACATTGCCATTAAGGGTAGCACCGCCGGTGAAGATTTTGAGCGTGAGCCATTCGGGATGGGCCGAGGTACCCGCCGTGCCGTTAAGCGTGAGTCCATTGCCCAAGGCCAGGATAACCGGCCCGACGACCTGCAACTGGCTGCCGCCATTGAGCGTGAGACCTTGCAGGTTATAGATGGCAGGCTGGGTCGCGCCAGCCACGCCGAGCGTGAAGCCACTGCTGCCATTGGCGGTGAAGATGCCATAGGTGCCGGGTGGTACGGCGACCTGGCCGATATTGCCATTGAGAGTGAGATTGCGGAGCGTGGAAAAACTGCCTGCGCTTTGGCCGTGGGAGCTGAGCGTCACGTCGCGCGTGCCAGCCGGTTTGGGCGGTGCACTGACCGTGGGCAGGGCGATAGGATTGGTGCGCGTGCGCAGATGGCCGAGCGAAGGTTTGCCATTGAGCGCGACAGTGTAGTTTGAAGGCGAGACACTGCCAGTACCGGCAATCGTGCCACCAAAGCCGGGCTTTCCGTTAAGCATCACCTTGGGCGTGCCCGGCACGAGCAAATCGCCGGTCACGGAGGCGTTGCCATTAAGCGTAACATTTTCCCCGCTCATCTGCTGGATCGAACCATTCACCGTTGACGCATTGAGCGTGGGCGCATGCTGCACCAGAGCCAGGCCCGTTTGCGCACGGGCGGCAGCACCGAACAGAAAAAATGTACTGACAATAAAAGCGACTCGCCGCGCCGCGCCTACTCCACCGTTCACCAGAGGCAGTATTTTCATATGAGTTGAAGAGGAAAACGGTGGGCAGGCATGCAGCAGCCGGTTAAATGAAGCAAATTAATAATCCTTATCACATGTGAATTTTTGGTGTCAGGCCCCTGCCCGTGGCGCTCTCCGCCATCACCAAGTCGTCCCGCTTATCGTCGCGCCACCGGTCGCGCATATTGTATTAGTGTTTAACGAATTCCATTAATCGTTCGGAAAGCCGTCGGGATTCCCGGCGAAGCCACACTGATGACGGAAACCCCGTGATTAAGCTGTGCGCGGATAAGCGCCCGACCGTTGGACAGCTGCACCTTTCGCGATCCAGTCGTTGTACCGAGATCATCGATCAGGTAGCCATCGCCCGCAATCTGAAATGCCACCGGAGCCAAGGAATCGAGACAGGGCACCCCGTTGGCATCAACCAGGGTTGCCGTAACCGTCGCGACATCGCCCACGCGCATTGTCTCCTGCAATAGAAGTTTTTCCGGCCTTCCCCACCGACGGGTTTCATAGGCAACCGAAAGCCTGTCCGTTATTTCTCGTCCGCCTTTGTGGGCAACCACTTTGAGCTCATTTCGGCCCTGGTTAAACCGCACCTCCCAATGCAGCCCCGCCGCCGGAAAATCCTGGCTGTTTCGTTTCTTTGTTCCCACGGAAATGCCATTGACGAATAGTTCGGCCGTTTCGCAGTTGGAATAGACTTTGACGGTACGTCGTTCACCCGGGGTGCCCCAGCGAGTCGGCCACGAGTGCCCATAAATATGGGCCATTGTCTGATCGCTCCAATAGGACTGGAAAACGTAATAGGCTTCCTTTGGCGTGAAATCGCGTTCCACCAAACCTTTTTCGTTCACAAGGGGAATGGCGCCCTCGGGGCGCAGCGGCGTGGCAAAATCCTTGAAGTTCCACTGGGCCGATCCCGTGAGCCAGGGCATTGTTTCCTGTTCCTTGAGATGCCAGTCAATCAAATCGCAGAAATAAGTTTCGGACCAGTCGCGCCCGGGTGGAGACCGGAGATCCCCGCTTTGATAGTTTGGAACCAGCACATCGGGCGTCTCGGAATGACGCCCGGCGTGGGCATCGGCACCCCACTCTGCCTGGAAAAAATGGTTCACCCCTTCGAATTCATGCCGGGCGAGTTTTTGGTAATCTTCAAGCTGGGCCCGATACCAACCGGCCCAGGTCGAGGGTGAATAGACATCGACGATGTCTTTGCAAAAATCGCAGCGGCGGGCAGCGGTGCAGCGGGACGCATCCAGTTGGTGAGCAAGGGCATTGAGTGCGCCCATAAATGCACGCACTTGAGTTTTCTGATCCGATGTCTCGAAGTCGCCAAACCAGTCATTTTCATTGCCCAAGCCCCAGATGATGACCGCAGGATGATTATAATGCTGGTCAATCATCGCAGTCAGCATATCGCGGGCCTGCTGGCGGTAATGCTCTCCGCCCACG
Source organism: Opitutaceae bacterium (assembly GCA_035568935.1). Lineage (GTDB taxonomy): Bacteria > Verrucomicrobiota > Verrucomicrobiia > Opitutales > Opitutaceae > DASRHD01. Next base: position 7,941 of record DATMNP010000082.1, read on the forward strand.
CCTCCCCTGCACCAGGGAATTTCCTCCCAAACAAGCAGGCCCAGTTCGTCGCAAAGATCGAGCACGAGCTGCGACTGCTGGTGATGCCCCAGCCGGACAAAGTTGGCCCCCATCGCCTTGATCATCTGAAATTCCTGCCGAATCATCCCATCGGTCATCGCCGCACCCACCCCGGCATGATCCTGCTGGAAACTTGTGCCACGAAGCAGCAGCCGTTCCCCGTTCAACTTGAAGGGCCCGTGGTCAACGAATTCAAAGCTGCGCACCCCAAACCATTCCACGATATTTTGGGTACCGCCCGCCGTCATTAACGCGACCTCACATTTATACAGAGCGGGGTTGGATGGCGACCACATCACTGCTTTCGGCAGCAGGACTGTAAACAATTTGTGTTGGCCTTTCCACGGGGCCAATCGGACGTTTTGTTTCAGAAGGCTCGTCCCGTCCGGTGCGGTCACAAGCAGATCGAAGCTTAGTTCATCCGTTCGCCCGGTCGGATTATAGAGACGGCCGGCAACCGTGAGCTGTGCGGCGCCTTTGCCATCAGGATGGGCCAGCACATGCACGCGCTCCAGCGAAACCGCCGGCACATAGACGCATTCAACCTCGCGATAAAGCCCGCCATAAATGACAAAATCGCTGCGCTGCGAGGGTATCGTATCCAAATCGGGTGAATTATCGCAGCGAACGGTCAGCGGAATTTTGCCAAGGAAACGCTGTGGCTTACTGGGCTCATGGTGGTGGAAAGCTTCAACGCCAGCCGTTATATCCACGGAAAATTCATCATATCCGCCAACGTGGGAGCCGACCTTCTGGTCGTGAATGAATACATCCGTTTTCTGGCCGGCCCCTTCAAAGCGAAGCAGCGTGCGCCCCTGCGGATACGGGTTGTTAACGGCGAGCAGCAACCGATACCAACCGGGCCCTTGATAATATGGGGTATCGGGATCAACCGCATCGCGGGCGTTAAAACAATGCGGCAGGTTCACGGCCTGCCAGGCAATGGAGTCACGCGGCTCAATTGCCCACACCTCCGATGGGCCGCCCAGACTTCCCCGGATAAACTGCCACCCACTTGTCAGTTTGTCTATATGGTCAATCTGCCCTGCCAACGCCGAGCCAAATGACGCGCAAAAGATCAAAATCATTCCTGCCCAGATAAAATAAAGCGCCCTTTTCAAATGACCCAGATAAACCGGTTGAAGCAAATTTGACGGAAGATTTTTTCTGCGGCACGAGAGCCCGCTATTGTTCCCGGGTGAGCGAGACATCATCCACCCACAATGTGCCGGACGCTTTCCGGCAAAAGATAAAGTAAGCCATCTCGGTCACCCCGGGTGGAATTTGGATCACGCCTTCAAGCTTGGTCCATTCTTTGGGCACAGATTGCCCAGCCGACAAATGCACGGCATCGGGCTGACTGACGCCGTTTAGGCTAATAAAAACATGTCCGTCTTTTGCATCCACCCAAGGTGCTTGAAATAAAGTGGCGCGGATGACCACCCCGGCGGTACCAGGCTCGACCTGAAAATCATCGCCCGCTTTGACCCATGCGCTCAACCGATAGCGCTCGCCCGCCTTGACCGTTATCGGCGGCCGGACCGGACAAATACCGAAACGGGCAGGGTTCGTGGATTTCAGAGTCGCCGCAATTTTGCCGGCGTGCGCGCCTCCCGCAACGACGTTGAACTCACAACCCGCGTGCTCGCTCCCCCGTGCAACAAACATCCTCCAGTCGTCACTACCTTTTTCAAAGCCACTGTTCGACAATAAATTCTGCCCCGGCAAAGAGCCGGCCATACCGAGCGAAAGAAACAGGCCTAAAGCGACAACGGAAAAGGGTATTTTCATGTCCAATGGGTGGTTAATGAATCGGCAGGGTTGCAGGATGGCTTCGCCCGAAGCAAACGAAAACGATTTTACTTGTGAACTTCAGATGTCAGAACCTTTTCCCTGTGACTTCCTCCACTGCGACGGTGAATTATCATTTTTCCACCTGCCGCCGTGCCACCCTTCTTGCCGGCTGCCTACTCGCCGGCTTCTTGCTGATCCAGTTGCTCGCGGCAGAAACCGGAGTTCTTGGACGGCTGGGCAGCGCGGCGCTGCTGCTCGCCGGTGGCGCCTTTCTTATCGCAACCGCCGTGGACTTGGCTTGCACACTGGGAAACAGTTCCGCGTCGCCGATCCCGCGTATTTTCGGCCTGTTTTTAGTCTCAACGGTCGCCACCGCCCTGACCCTGCACAGCGCAAAGTGGATCCATTCGACGGAATGCATTCTCGGCGACAATGACGAGGGCACCTATGCCACCTCCGCCGTCAACTTGGCGCAAACAGGCGGATATTTTTTCCATGCGTCGCTCCTGCCCGGCCTGCCACCCAAATTCCAGCCGTGGGTGCTCAAGCACGAGCCAGCGATGTCCAACCGCACAGCGAAACCACCGGCTCGGTTCCTGTGCTACCGCCCCAGCCTTTTCGTGGCCGATCAGGAGCGCGGCCTCGCAGCCTCGCAGTTTCCTCCCGAGTTTCCCGTCCTGCTCGGGTCGGCGTATTCTCTTTTCGGTTACAATGGCCTGCGCGCGGTCAACCTGCTGCTCGTGATCGGCGCGGCCGGGCTGGCCGGGCTGCTCGGTGCAAAATGGCTGGGCCGAGCCGCGGGCGCGGCGGCTTGCGTGCTCATGCTATGGTTCCCGCTCCAAATCTGGATCGGTAACACGCTTTATTCCGAGCCGCTCGCCCAGTTGCTCTGGCTGCTGGCCCTGCTCGGTTGGGCCGAACGGGCGAAATCGCCCCTCATCGCCGGGCTGCTGGCAGGCAGCTCAGCCGGCCTGGGGCTCGCCGTAAAGATCGACGCCCTGCCTGTTGCCATGCTCACCGCCTTTGCCGTCCTGGTGCAATGGAAACATTATCCGCGGTTTTCCCTCGCGCTGGCGGCGGCGCTGGCCGCAAGCGGCGCAGCTTCGCTCGGCAGTTGGTGGCTCTACGACCGGCCCTATGTCGAAAGCACGCTGCGCGCGCTGGCGGAAACCAACCGCGCACCGCTCATTGCGGCGGCGATCCTTGGCGCAATCATCCTTTTGGCCGCGCCGATACTAACCAGAAACAAACGTGTGAAAAGTTGTTTGATACAGCACGGGCCGGCCATGCGGCGCTGGCTGCTTGCGGCCGGGCTATTGTTCGGGCTGGGCTTGGCCGGGTATGCGTATCTCATCCGGTCACATCCGGCCAAACCGGACACGTTTTATTACTGGCCGGCCGAACACGATATTCGCAGCTACCGCGAGGACACGTTTCTCCGGCTGGGCTGGTATTGGCAGCCGTGGGGACTGGCGGTTGCCGTGCTCGGCCTTGGCGTTCTGCTGACGCGCGCCCGCGAGCTGTGGCAGTGGCTCTTCCTTGGTCTCGGCCTCCTGTTTCTCATCTCGTTCTGCTACGACATCCGTAATAATCCGATCCAGCCCTACGGCATGCGGCGTTTCCTGCCCTATGCCGTGCCACTCATGGCCCTCGGAGCGGCAGGACTTTGGTTCTGGTTGAAGAATGAAACCCTGCGGGCAGGGTTAACGGTGCTCACTTGCGCTGCACTCGCCGCAGGATTTTTTCCCACCAACCAACGGCTCAACACTGCCGGGGAATTTCCCGGACTGATCGTACAAATGGAGTCGCTGGCCGAACGCGTGCCCGCCGGGGCGGTCGTGCTCGTGCCCGATACCAGCCTTCTCGCCACCCTGGCCACGCCGTTCGAGTTTGCTTTTGGAAAACCGTGCCTCGTCATCCGCGGCAACATGCCCTCGATCCAATATGAACAGGCAACCCGAAGCGCGATCCACGGCTGGCAGGCCGCCGGGCGGCGCGTGCTGGTGTTGGCGCCGCGACCGGGCGAAACCCTCCATCTTTTCCAGGTGCAACCGCAGTTGCTCGCGCAGGGCAGAATCGAAACCCGGGCGACCCCGCAATCGGCCAACTCACTTGTGCTCTCGCAAATAACGTGGACACTGCCGTGGACGCTAAGCGAGCTGCCGCCGATTGCGGCGCCGACACCACATCCGCCCCAGCGTGCGCCATAAGCGCAGCGTATCCCACACCGGATGGAACTTGCTGTGCGTTTGCGCGGTGCGCGGACGGTAATCGATCGGCACAAAAACAATTTTCTGCCCGTGGTTGAGCGCAGCGAGCGTGGCCGTGGTCGTGCAGGAAAAACCGTCGGGCAGTTCGTCGATCCAAGCCATCACCTGCTCGCGCCAAAAGACCCGCAGGCCGGAGTTCAAATCGGGGATCTGCGTGCGCCAGAACCAACTGGCGATCTTGGCCGTACGGCCTTTGACCAAAAGACGCAGCCATCGCAGCCGGCCATAATCGGTGGAGCGCGCGCCAATGACCTGGTCGGCCGTGCTCAGCGCGTGCAGCAGGGCGACGAGGGCCTCCGGCGGATAGGTGCCGTCGCCGTCGAGCCAGGCAATCCATTCGCCCGCCGCAGCACGCGAACCGGTTTTTCTTGCCGCGCCGCTGCCGCCGCGCTGCGCGTGGTGCAGAAGCTTCACGCCGGCCGACTGCGCGGTCGCAGCGATCTCGTCGGTGGAGCCGTCGTCGACGACAAGGATCTCATGCGCATCGGGAAAAAGTTCGTCCAACCGGCGTTTTAATTCCGGAAGCAACAGTGCCAAAGACGGCGCCTCATTGTGCACCGGGATGACCACGGAAAGTTTGATTGTCACGGGGGAGAAATCGAACCGCAAATGTTCGCCAATAAACGCGATTAGGACTTGTTTAACCACTGATGGGCACTGATCCCAATCCGTGGTAGAACAAAAGGATCGAGATCGAACTGTCTTTATCAGCGTCGTTAAGTGTTAATCAGTGGTTCACAATCCCAGTTTGGCGGAGTTTATCCGTGCGATCAGCGGTCAGAAATCGAATCTTCGGTTATTCGCGGTTTTAAAAATCGTTCCGCTTCAGACCTCGACCTGCCGGCCGGAAAAGGTCGTGATGCGCCAGGGTCGGAATTTTTCGGGACAGATCGCGCGTTGGCGGCGGAGAAATTCCAGCGCCACGGCTTCGCCTTGCAGAAGGCCGGCCCAGGCGTCGGAGCGGTAGTGGATACCGGTGAAGTTGCGGGCAAAGATGATATTTGCGGCGAGCTTGTTGAGCTCGCCGCCCACCGTCAGCGGCGGGCCATGATAGGGCTGCAAGCTTAACCCATCAGGAGCCGGCTCGACGGGTCTAGAAAAGACACAGGACACATCAAACAGGGCCTTGAGCACCGTGATGCCGGAACCTCCGGCCACGGCGTGGCCGGCCGGATAGGAAGGATGGATGGGGCAGCCGTCGGGATAGGCCAGTGGCAGAAGCCAGCTGCCAAATTTTTCGTGGGAGCGCTGCAAGGCCTCGGACGCGAGCAAATCGCCGTGGATGGGATATTCCGCTTTTTTAAGCAGGTGATTATGCAGATGGCCGCAAAATTCCTCCGGGCGGGCGCGCCGGTGCACCAGCCATTTGTCATACCACACGGCTTTGAGCGCGAGATTGCAGACGCGGGTGGCCAGATCGACGACCCACGGCCCGCCAAATGTGGCAAAGGCCGTCTGGGTATCCGAGTCGACATAAGGATGTCCGGCGGCAAAGGGCGCGCGAAAGGTTTTGGCAGGATAAGGTTCGCCGAGCAGGATCAAGGTGGCATTGAGAAAGGCCTGGTTGCAGAAATCGCGCCGGACAAATTCGCCGACTTCGCGCCCGCTACGGATGTGGCGTGGCTGGGGATCGAACGGGCTGGCTTCCTTTGAAAAATAGCCGCGCTGGGATTCAAGCCAGGCATCATACCGCGTCATGTGATCGTCGCCCGCCACCGGTACTTTGTAGCGCTGTACAATCTTCGTCGCGCCATAGGGCACGTCCCGGAGAAGGAATTGCGAAAGGTACGGGCCCATGAGGTCGCCCGGAGTATTACCGCGAAACAACGTGCCAGGGGTGACTTTTCCGCCCACCCTCGGGCCGGTAAAGGCGGGCAGCCGGCTCAATTCTTCGGCGGCAGATTTCACCAAGGGATGATCGCCGTAGTGAGCGAAAGGAACATCGCGCAGGAGGGCCTGCCAATAAAGTTCGACTGTTTCGGCAGCGGTCTCCGCGCTGGAAAAGGCGGGCGGTGGCGGTGTAACGAAGGCTCGCGGATCGTAGCCTTCGAGCGCGAGGGCGTAAGCCGCCTGCGGATTGGCCAGACGGAAACGGCCGCTCAGCGCGAGCCTTTCAAAATCGGCATTCGGACCTTCATCGAGGGCCTTGACCAAAAGTTCGTAAGACTGGGGCGTGACACAGCCGAGCTCGTCGTGCGGCAGGCTTTTCGCGAAATTGCCAATGTGGTTGGCCGCATAGCGCACTTCATCGCCATTGGTCGGAATCGGGCCGGTTGGAGCCACATTGGTTCCGGGTGCGGGAGCGGAAGGTTCCGCACCCGCACCGCGTGCCGATAATGAGCCCAAGCCAACCAGTGCGCCCGCACCGAGCGCCTGTCCGAGGAAATTTCTGCGCGTAAGTTGGAAGGCCGGGGGTACTGGATCGATCATGGCGCTAACTCAGAAGGACTCGCCCACCACGGCAAGCCGGGAGTTCAGCAACGCCCTTATCCCCCTTGCTGGGCAATAATAAAAAACCTTCAAGCAGACGTTTGCCCGCTGCTTTGTGCCCTTTTGTGACTACCTCACTTGAGGATTATTCTCCGCGCTCTCTGCATACTCCGCGGCTGTGCCATCCGTAGCCTTGGCGAAGGATGGTAAAAGCAAATGGCTGGTGGGGCTGAGAACGATTAAGAGAACGAGAATGATGCCTGCCAGTCTCGGCGCCCGACCCCGATCACACTTTTGCCTCACGCAAAGTATTCCAGCGGCTTGCGATAGCGCCTGACAAGGATTTGCTGGTCTTTCCGTGAAGAAAAACGTCGCCATCCTGATTTTCGACGACGTCGAGGTGCTCGATTTCACCGGCCCGTTCGAGGTTTTCGCCCTCACGGATGAACTCTGCCACCACGAGCCATTCCATACGTTCATGGTCGCCGAATCGCCCGGCAGCATACGGGCCCGCAATGGCTTGAAAGTCGTCCCCGATTTCACGCTCGAAAACTGCCCGCGACCCCACGTGCTCGTCGTCCCCGGCGGCAGCGGCACGCGCCCACTGCTCAAAAAGCCCGCCCTGCTCGAATGGATCCGCACCAAGGCGCGCTCCGCCGAAATCGTCATGAGCGTCTGCACCGGCGTGCTCGTGCTGGCCAAGGCCGGCCTGCTCGACGGCCTGCGCATCACCGCGCACCACCAGTCGCTCGACCTGCTGCGCGAACTCGCCCCCACCGCCACCGTCGATCCCACGCAGCGTTTTCACGACAACGGCACAATCATCACCGCCGCCGGCATCAGCGCCGGCCTCGATTCCTCGCTGCACGTGGTCGCGCGCCTGCTCGGCCCCGCCGCCGCCGAGGCCACTGCGCGCCAGATGGAGTACTTGGCACCAAGCGCCAAATGACGAATGACGAGTTCCGAATGTCCGACCCCAACTACGAATTACCAACTACCAATTTCTGCCCTGCGATCCCTGCGCCTTGGCGAAAAACCAAACCCGATTGCCTCACGCCACGTCCGCCAAGTCCGCAAAGAAAACCTTGGCGACCGTTGCGTCCTCTGCGTGAGTTTATTAACGTTCATTAGAGCAGTTAAAAAATTAGTGTAGCCACAAAAGGTCACAAAGAGCGCAAAGAAGGCTTATCTTTTCGAAGACTTTTCTCTGTGACCTTTCGTGGCAAAAGATCTGGTTGATCGCTTTCCAGCTTGAAGGCACTCCCGATCGGAAATGCGGTCAAACTTAGCGCCCCATACGACCATGCACCTCAACAAGATCCTTTTCTTCGCCGCGTTGTTGCTCGCCCTGGCCGGTTGCAACACCATCGACCACCGCATCAGCGAAAAGCAGGCTGTCTTCAACCGTCTCGATCCGCAGGCGCAGGACAAGATCCGGCAGGGCATCGTCGAGATCGGTTACACGCAGGACATGGTTTACATCGCGCTCGGCCCGCCCGACGCGCGGCATGAGAAAGTCACCGGCAAGGGCGACGAGACCACGTGGATTTATAAAACCTACTACGAACAATACGAAGGCATGGAGCACGTCGGCTACCGCCGCATCGCGTTTTTCGATCCCGCGGACCACGATTATCATGTTTACTACGAGCCGGTGAGCGAACCGATTTATTCCGAACACGAAGAGGACAGCATCCGCGTCACTTTCGTGAACGGCAAAGTCACCACCATCGAACAGAACAAGCGGTGACGGCAGCAAACGGCAGCGTTTGCCGCCGAACGCCCAACATCGAACTTCCAACGTCCAACATCCAATTTTGGAGCAAAGGGGAAATTGGTAGTTTGGATTTGGTCGTTGGTCCCAATCGCGGAGGAGTTAGCAGTTCGTAATTAGTAATTTGTAGTTGGTAGTTTTTACGGACGCCCGTCTTCACTCTCCGCGCCTCTGACTTGGCCCGACTTCACCAAGGCTACGATCGACAAGAGGGCGGATAAGGCGAAGGGCACGACACGCGCCGGATCGAAACCAACGACCAAATACCAATTACTAACTACTCCGCGATTGGGACCAACTACCAACTACTCTTTCTTCAGCTCGCGCGTCATGAGCGAGGCCAGCGCCGCCGCCGGTTTTTTATTCCCGAACAAAATCGCGTGCACCTCGCGCAGGATGGGCGCGTCGATTTTTTTCCCGGCACACAGGCCCGCGAAGGACTCGGTCGTCTGGTAGCCCTCAACCACTGTCTTGCGGCCGGTCATCAATTCGCCGGCCGAGCGGCCCTCGCCCAGGTGCTGGCCAAACTCGCGATTGCGGCTCCAGCCGCCGTGGCAGGTGGCCACGAGGTCGCCGAATCCGCTCAGGCCATAGAACGTTTCCGTCCGGGCGCCGAGCGCGGTGCCGACCCGCTCCATCTCGGCGAGCGCGCGGGTGAGCAGGGCGGCCTTGGCGTTGTCGCCGAGGCGCAGTCCGTCGCAGCAACCGGCGGCGATGGCGTAAATGTTTTTCAGGCAGCCACCGTACTCGACCCCGGCCGGGTCGTCGCTCGTATAAACGCGCAGCGTCGGCCCGCTCAACGCCGCCTGCACCTGAGCGACCAAGGCATCGGGCCGCGTCGCCGCGAGCACCATGGCCGCAGGCTGGCCCCGCGCGACTTCGCCGGCATTGGTCGGCCCCGTCAGCGCGCCGGCCAGAAATTCCGGCAGTACTTCTGCAATGACCTGCGAGGGCCGCAGGTGCGTGCCCAGTTCGAGGCCCTTGGCGAGGCTGACGACAAAATGAACCTGGCGCGCCAGGCCGAGATTGCCGCGCACGCGCTGGCAGGTCTCGCGCAAGGCCTGCGCCGGGCACGCGAGCAGCACGACCTCGGCTTCCATGAGCACGGGCGCGAGCTCGTGGCCGATTTGCAGGCTCGGTGGCAGCGCGACACCCGGCAGGTAGTCGGAATTTTCATGGGCGGACGAAAGCGCGAGCGCCTGCTCGAAACGCCGCGGCACGAGCGTGACCGTGTGGCCCAGCCGCGCGAGATGCGCCGCGAAAGCCGTGCCCCAGGCGCCGGCGCCGATGACCGCAAAATTCATGGGAGAAAATTGACCGCGGAAACGGCGGAAGGCACGGAAAAACGCAGCGAACCGCTGATCAAGACCCTCACCAGATCCATTCAATTTAACCGCGAATGGACGCGAATGAACGCGAATGAACGCGAATTATTTTTTAGCCACGGATGAACACTTATACTCACTTATTAATTTCTCCACGGATATCACGGATCGGCGCTGATGTTAGTAGTCTGCTGAAAACCTCTGCTAGCAGCACAGTTTTCCAGCAGCCTATTCGTGTTCATTCGCGCGTGCCCTTCGTAGCCCGCTCGACTGGCTCGGGGCCTTGAGTCCCTGACAATGCTCGGGACCCTGAGCTTGCCGAACGGGCTTGTCGAAACGGCTCGGAGAGCGAAGGAGGGTTCATTCGCGGTTAAAAGGTCCGAACTGATTTATAAGTGAGCATAAGTGCACATCAGTGGTTAAAATCTGCTCCGAATCCGCGATCATCCGCGCCATCCGTGGGAAAAATTCCTTCTCTGCCAGCTTTGCGTCTTCGCGCTAAAATCACTCCGGGAATTTCCTCGCGCGCACCGCGGCGGCGTAGGCGGCGAAGCCTTTTTTGATTTCCTCGCCCACCTGGGCAAAGGGCTTGGCAAAAGCGGGCGCATGGCCGGGCTCAAGGCCGAGCAAATCGGTCGAGACAAGGATCTGCCCGTCGCAATACGGGCCGGAGCCGATGCCGATCGTCGGGATCTTGACCGTCTCGGTGATGGTGCGCGCAAGGTTGGGCTCGATCATTTCGAGCAGGAGCGCAAAGGCCCCGGCCTTCTCGAGCGCGAGCGCGTCGGCCAGCAGGCCCTCGGCCTCGGCCGCATCGTGGCCGAATTTTTTGTAGCGGCCGAGCGTGCGCACCTGCTGCGGCTTGAGGCCGAGATGGCCCCACACGGGCACGCCCGCCTCGACGAGCCGCGCGATCGGCGGGGCGAGCGCGAGGCCGCCCTCAATTTTCACCGCCTCGGCGCCGGACTCCTGCATGAGCCGCTGGCAGGCGTGCAATACGCGTTCAAAATCAAAATGCGCCTCAATAAACGGCACATCGGCGGCCAGCAGCGCGGCGGGCCTGGCCCGCGCCACGGCCGCGGTGTGGTGAACCATCATGTCGAGCGTCACCGGGATCGTGCTGTCGAAACCGAGGAGCGTGTTGCCGACCGAGTCGCCCACGAGGATGATATCCACCTCCGCTTCGCCAGCCAGGCGCGCCGTGATGGCTTCGTACGCTGTGACCGCGACAATGGGCCGCTGTCCCTTGAGCCGGCGCAACGTGTGCGTGGTGGTCTTCACGTGAGAAACGAGGGGATGCGTTCGGGAGCGATCATCTGTTCGAAGGTCTCGCGCGCATTCACCAGCTCAAACGCGCTGCCCTGCACCAGCACTTCGGCCGGCATGCCGCGGGTGTTGTAGCGGCTCGACATGGCATAACCATAGGCGCCCGCGCTCATCAAGGCGATGAACTCGCCCTCGCCCACTTCCTGGAGGGGGCGGTCCTTGGCGAAACAGTCACCCGATTCGCAAATCGGGCCGACGACATCGGCGACGAGCGAGCGGCGCGAGGTGTCGCGGTGCAGCGGCACGATTTCGTGGTAGGCATCGTACATGGCGGGCCTCACGAGATCGTTCATGGCCGCATCGACAATGAGAAAATTCTTGCCCGCGCCGCGCTTGAGGTGTTCGACCCGCGAAAGCAGCACGCCCGCGTTGCCGACGAGAAAGCGGCCGGGCTCGAGCAGGATTTTCAAGCCGAGCGGTTGGAGCAGCGGCACGAGCGCGGCGCCGTAGGCCTCGGGCGTGAGCGGCCGCTGGCCGGCCGGCTGCGCGTCCCACCATTCGCGCGAGCCGCTGGCCAGCGCGTCCTTGTAAACGATGCCGATGCCGCCGCCGATGGAGAAATAGCTGATGCCGAACTTTTCCTTCAACTCGGCCACGAAGGGTGAAACTTTTTCGACCGCCTCGACAAACGGCCCAACCTCGGTGAGCTGCGAGCCGATGTGCATCTGCACCCCGCGCACCTCGATGTTCTTCAGCTTCGCGGCGGCTTCGTAGGCCGCCGCTGCATGCTTCAACGGAATGCCAAACTTGTTGTCGCTTTTTCCGGTGGTAATCTTGGCGTGCGTATGGGCGTCCACATCGGGATTGATGCGAATGGCAATGCCCGCCTTGCGGCCGAGCTTTCCGGCGACGTGATTGAGCCGGGCGAGCTCGGGTTCGCTTTCGACGTGAAAGGCGAAAATGCCGCTTTCGAGCGCGAGTTTAATTTCGCCCTCAGTCTTGCCCACGCCGGCAAAGACACTCGCATCGATCCTGGCGCCGGCGGCAAGCACGCGCCGCAACTCGCCGCCGCTTACAATATCAAAAGCCGCGCCCAGATTCGCAAAGTGCCGCAGCACAGCGAGATTGGAGTTGGCCTTGAGTGCATAACAAATCCGCGCGTCAAGCCCGGCCAGGCTTTGCGCGAGACGTTGGTAATTATTTGTAATGGTCGCCGCACTGTAAACGTAAGTGGGCGTGCCATAGAGGTGTGCGACGGCCGCGAGATCGACCGACTCACAATGGAGGTTTTGCCCGACGTAGTGGAAGTGGTGCATTGCTGGGAAAAAGGCGTCAAAAATAAAGTTATACCGGCTTTAACCTTGAAAAAACGAACATAATTTTTAATTACTGTAGCATGGTTCGCGCGCTTAAAAATTGGCTTCACCGCCCGATCGTGCGTTTTGGCACCGTCGACAACAGCCGTATCGTGACCACCCCAATCCGCAACTCGCTTTTTATCAGTTTTATTACTGAGACGGGCTGCTACCGAGCGCGCCATGTGGATCGCCATGAATCGCAGATGCGCCGCCGCAAGCTGGCCAAAGGCGTGCTATTCATCGCCATTGGCGCGATGAGTGCGTGGTTCATCATCGAGAGCGCAAAGGCGCTGACGATGTTCTGACGGCTATGCCCGTCGCGCAGGCGTTAAGTAGCGGCTGGCTTGAAAAGTGGGAGGGGCTTTATGCCCCGACAAATGATGCTGCTGCACTGAAGTCGCGGCGTAAAGCCGCTCCCACATCGATCCATTCTCTCCACCGCGGCCCACGGCCCAAATTTTCTTCAGCCCGCGCCGCCGCCCGCGCCGGCCTGGGTCGGTTTGAAGGCGGCCCGAAAGGTGGCGCCCAGGTAATCGCGGTTCAGGCGCGCGATGAAATCGTGCGAAATGAGCTTCGGGCAGGCCGCGCTGCATTCGTACTGGTTGGTGCAATTGCCGAAACCGAGGCCGTCCATCGTCTGCACCATCGCCAGCACGCGGCGGTCGCGTTCGGCCTGGCCCTGCGGCATGAGGCCGAGGTGCGAGACCTTCGCGGCAACGAAGAGCATCGCGCTGGCGTTCTTGCACGCCGCCACGCAGGCGCCGCAGCCGATGCATTGCGCGGCATCCATCGCGAGGTCGGCCGCGTCCTTCGGCACCGGGATGGCGTTGGCGTCGGGCGCCGAGCCGGTGCGCGCAGTGATGAAGCCGCCGGCCTGCATGATCTTGTCGAATGAGCTGCGATCGGTGACGAGATCCTTGACGACCGGAAAGGGATGCGCGCAGAAGGGCTCGACGACAATGACATCGCCGTCGTTGAAGCTGCGCAGGTAGGTCTGGCAGCTCGCGACACCACGGTGCGGGCCGTGCGGCTTGCCGTTGATGACGAGCGAGCAGGTGCCGCAGATGCCCTCGCGGCAGTCGTGCGCAAACGCAATCGGCTCCTCCCCCTTCCCGGCCAGCCCGTCGTTCACGACGTCGAGCATCTCGAGAAAGGACATGTTGGGGTTGAGATCCTTCGCCTGATAATCGACGAACCGGCCCGGCTGGCTGGGGCCGGCCTGGCGCCAGACGCGCAAGGTGACGGAAATGTTTTTCTTGGAATTCTCGGCGACCATGGAAGGAGGGTTACTTGTAGTTGCGGACGCTCATTTTGACCGCCTCGTAGTTGAGCGGCTCGGTGTTGCGCAGCGGTTTTTCGCCCGCGCCCTGGAATTCCCAGGCGGCGACATGCGCGAACTTCTCGTCGTCGCGTTTGCATTCGCCGTCGGGATACTGGTACTCCTCGCGAAAATGCCCGCCGCAGCTTTCCTCGCGCTCGAGCGCGTCGAGGCACAGGAGCTCCCCGAGCTCGAGGAAATCCGCCACGCGGCCGGCTGACTCAAGCGACTGGTTGAGCGTGCCACCGCCGCCGGGAACGTTGACGTTCTGCCAGAATTCCTCCCGCAGCGCGGGAATCTCCTTCAGCGCCTTTTCGAGGCCGGCCTTGGTGCGCGCCATGCCGCAGAATTCCCACATGATTTTGCCGAGGCGCTTGTGAAAATGGCTCACCGGTTCCCGGCCCTTGACCGCGAGCAAACGCGCGACCTGTCCGCGGATGTTTTCTTCCGCCTGCTTGAATTCGGGCGCATCGGCCGATGGGCGCGAGCCGGGCTTCTGCGTGGCGAGATAATCGCCGATGGTGTAGGGAATGACAAAGTAACCGTCGGCCAGGCCCTGCATGAGCGCGCTGGCGCCCAGGCGGTTGGCGCCGTGGTCGGAAAAGTTGGCCTCGCCCAGCACGAACAGGCCGGGAAGGTTCGACATCAGGTTATAGTCCACCCACAGGCCGCCCATCGTGTAGTGCACCGCGGGATAGATGCGCATCGGCGTCTGGTACGCGCTTTCGTCGGTGATCTCGTGGTAGATGTCGAAGAGGTTGCCGTAGCGCTCGCGCACGCCGGCTTCACCCAGGCGTTTGATGGCATCACCAAAATCCAGATACACGCCAAGCCCGCTCTCGCCGGCGCCGCGGCCCTCGTCGCACACGCGCTTGGCCGCGCGCGAGGCGATGTCGCGCGGGGCGAGGTTGCCGAAACTCGGGTACATCCGCTCGAGGTAGTAATCGCGGTCGGCCTCGGGGACGTCGGCGGGATTCTTCAGGCGATCCTCTTTTTTCTTCGGCACCCAGATGCGGCCGTCGTTGCGCAGCGACTCGCTCATGAGCGTGAGCTTCGACTGGTAGTCGCCGGTCACCGGGATGCAGGTCGGATGGATCTGCGTGAAGCAGGGATTGGCCAGGCACGCACCGCGCTTGTAGGCGCGCCAGATGGCGGTGGCATTGGAGCCGCGGGCATAGGTCGAGAGGTTGAAAACATTCCCGTAGCCGCCGGTGGCCAGGATCACCGCGTCGGCCGCATGGCGCGATAATTCGCCCGTGACGAGATCGCGGACGATGATGCCCTTGGCCTGGCCGCCGATCACGACGAGGTCGAGCATTTCACTCTGGGTGAAAAGCTGCACGCCGGCGGCGCCGACCATGCGGGAGAGCGCGGAATAGGCGCCGAGCAGCAGCTGCTGGCCGGTCTGGCCGCGCGCGTAGAACGTGCGCGAGACCTGCGCGCCGCCAAACGAGCGGTTCGCGAGCAGGCCGCCATATTCGCGCGCGAACGGCACGCCCTGCGCGGCGCATTGGTCGATGATATTCACCGAGACCTCGGCGAGTCGGTGGACGTTGGCCTCTCTCGCGCGATAGTCGCCGCCCTTGATCGTGTCGTAGAAAAGCCGGTGCACGCTGTCGCCATCGTTCGGGTAGTTTTTCGCGGCGTTGATGCCGCCCTGCGCGGCGATCGAGTGCGCCCGGCGCGGGCTGTCGTGGAACACGAAATTCTTCACCTGGTAACCAAGCTCGGCCAGCGTGGCCGCGGCCGATGCGCCGGCCAGGCCCGCGCCCACGACGATGACCTCGTATTTCCGCTTGTTGGCCGGGTTGACGAGCTTGATGTCCGCCTTGTGCCGGCGCCATTTGTCGGCGAGCGGACCGGGGGGAATTTTGGAGTCGAGTTGGGCCATGTCAGTGCGCTGCGCGCAGGTTGGGAGTTGAAAGTTGAGCGTTGAAGGCCAATCAGGGCGACACCGCGCGCGCGGCGGCCGGCGAGAAGCCTTCACGCAGGCCTTTCGCACCGATGAGAATCGAGCCGGGGATGATCAGGTTGCCCAGAAAGTAGAGCAGGCAAAACAAGGCTATGACCTTGCGCAACGGGCCCGCCCACGTGGCACTGCGCCAGCCGAAGGTCTGGAAAAGGCTGTCCATGCCGTGCAGCAAATGAAACGACAGCAGGCCGACGGCGATGATGTAGAAAATCGACACAACGGGGTTTTGGAATCCGAGGATGACCATGCTGTGCACGTCGTGCACCTGCGTGCCGGCCTTGACGACGGGAAAGCCCATGACGCGGTAATCGTCCGCCATCGTGTAGAGCGGGAGGTTTTCCTTGAAGCTCGCCGATTGGGCATAGCCAAACGTGAATTGCGCGAGGTGATAGAAGAGAAACGCGAGCACGATGTAGCCCGTCCAGCGCACATAACGCGACGAAAACGACGCCTGGATCCAGGTCTTCACGCCATAGGGCTGTTGCCCGCGGGCCGCCCGGTTTTCGAGCGCGAGCACGGTCGCAGCCCAGATGTGCAGGGCCACGCTCACCAGCAGCCCGATGCGCACGACCCACAACACCGGCCCAAGCTGGTGCAGGAAACAAGCATAGCCGTTGATGTGGTCGGGATGCAGGAAAATCTGCAGGTTGCCAACGAGATGGCCGGTGATGAAACCAATGAGAATGATGCCGGTCACGGCCATCAGGAACTTTCGTCCGATGGAGGAGCAAAATAATCTGCGGGTGAGGCTCATTACAAAGCGGGAAATCTGGCGGGTTTAAATTGTGAGGGGGTTAACGAAGTAAGGTCATCGCCCGAATCAAGTAAAGGCTCCGGGCGGCGCCACCAACAGCGAGCCCTGCTTATTAGCGAGCCTAACCAAGGACAGAAGCAAAGCTGCAGCCGGAGCCCCCGCGGAATAAACAAACGCCAAAACCCAAAGGATCAACAAAAGCGGCGTTTCTTTCCGCATGGCCGCGACCCGCTTGGGGGGAGTTTGGCCGGATGGAATCTGGAATTCACTTCGCCAGCAGCGGCTTGAGCAGCGAAAATTTTCCGCTCGCGGCCGGCGCGACCACGCGGCGGCGAAACAGGGCGACCCGCACGTCACCGCCCAACACCCGCGCCAGCGCGGGGCCGACTTCCGGCGCAGCCGCATGGTCGGCCACGTAGTGAAAATCCCAGCGCGTGGCACCCGCCTGCACCAGCGACCAATGCCAGCAGGAAAAGTTTTCCGGCAACGCGGCGTCGATCTCGTGCGCGGACACCAGCGAGCCGTCGGGCCGGAAATACAAATCCCGTTCACGGCCGAGCAGGCGGAAACCGGCCGGCAGTTTTTTCACGATGTCGCCCGTGTGGTAGCGCAGGAGCGGCATGGCCTCGCGGTCGCGCGTGGTCACGAAGATTTGAAATACGTCCGGCAGGTTTTCGCGCCAGGGCGCGAGCTCGATGAACGCATTGGCGTCGATCACGCGCGAATCATCCTGGAACGCGCCGCCGACGAAAAGATAGCCGGCCTCGGTCGAGCCGTAGAGATCGACCTGCGGCGCGGGAAACGCCGCGGCGATGCTCCGGCTGTGCGAGAGGCTCGCCTTGCCGTAGGTGAGGATGACCACGCGCAGGCTGGGCACGCGCACCTTGCGCCGGATGGCCGCGCGCGCGAGCAGCGAAAGGTAGACCGGCTCGCCTTCGAGGATCTCGGGCTGCACCGCCTGCATTTCGAGGACGATGCGGTCCCACTCGCTCTCGGGAAAGGCGAACGGGTCGCTCGTGAGATTGAGATACACCGTGCCGTCGAAATAGCGGTGCGGAAACGGGTGGTCTTCGTACGGGCAGATGTTGCTCGAACAGCCGACGGGGGCGAGCACGCACTTGCGGTGGGCCCGGTGCGCAAATGGTGCGAGCAACGGATGCGCCTCATAGGCGCGGCGCGTTTGCGCGGCCCACCAGCCGTCCTCCATGATGACGGTCATCGGGCCGGCCGTGGTGCCAGCCGTGCTTTCGTATTCGTAACGCTTGTCCTGCAGGCCGAGCTCGATGGCGCGGTAGTCGGCAAAAAACGCCTGGTGCCCGCGCTCGACGATTTCCTTTTTCGAAAGCGCCGGGATCTCGCGGTAACACGACCACTGCAACGGCTCGGAGTGCAGCGGGAAACGCTGTGCATAAAGCGGGCTGCGCCCGTAAATTTTGCGAATCTCCGCCTCCAGCGGTGCGGGCAAAAACTCCGCGCGCGCGGAACTGAGCGCGTCGGGGTGGTTGGCGAATGTCGGGGCGGGCATGGAAAAAGTTAAAGACGACAGCTAAGCCCGGCTGGTGGCGAAGTCAAACGGGGCCGGCCTTCAAGCCGGCCCAAACCGGCGCGAAGTGCAGCAGCGCGTCGAGCACGAGCGCGTGGGT
This sequence comes from Opitutaceae bacterium, assembly GCA_035568935.1. Lineage (GTDB taxonomy): Bacteria > Verrucomicrobiota > Verrucomicrobiia > Opitutales > Opitutaceae > DASRHD01. The sequence goes on from DATMNP010000082.1 coordinate 25,905, forward strand.
GATCCGGCCGGCATGGGCGAGCGTGTAAACCTCGTCCACCGGCAGGACACTGACGGCAATCTCCTCGTCATGGTCCCACTGGGTGGCCGCAGCGGGCGCGGCGTGCTCGACGAGCACGATGTGGCAGGTGTTGTTTTGAATCGCCGGGTTGGGATGCACGCAGCCGATAATGTGCGCATTTTTCCCGGCATACCCGGTCTCTTCGAGCAGTTCGCGCAGGCCGCCGGCCACGGGATCTTCGCCCCGCTCAAGCACGCCGCCGGGAATCTCCAGCGAGAAATCATTCGTGCCGAAACGAAACTGGTTGACGAGCACGAGGCGGCGGTCGGGCGTGAGCGCGAGGACGTTGACCCAGTCGGGCACGTCGAGGACGACAAAGCCGCGTTCGCGGCCGCGGCGCGGGTGGCGGTAGTGCGCACGGCGCAGGTCGAAGATGGGGGTGGCGGCGAGCGATTCTTCGCCGAGTTTTTCCCAGCGGGCAGGCGCGTCTTCGGGGGAGCTCATGTTTTCATGGGCAAAAAAAACGCCTCCTCAAATGAATCGAGGAGGCGCGATGGAAAAATCTGCCGCTTATTGCGGTTTGGTTGGCAGGTTGATCTTTTGGCCGACCTTGAGGCGTTTCGGATCGACGCCGGGATTGGCCGCTTTGAGATCGGCGAGCGTAATGCCATTGGCGCGGGCGATTTTGGCCAGGCTGTCACCGGATTTGACGGTGTAGGTGCCATCGGAGGAAACCGTGCCTGGAGCCGAACCCTCGGCCTCCGGAGCGTGCTTGGAGGCCTTGGCCGCCCTCGGCGATGGCTTGGCCATCTCCTGCAGCTTGACCAGGGATGCATCGATGCTGGCGAACTTGCTGGTGATTTGGTCGAAATCACCCCGCAGGGAGTCGTTCAGCTTATTGATGCTGTTGTTTGCCGTCTGCGCAACCTGCGCAGCAGAATTTGCGGTGCTCTCAATGGTGTCGATCTTGGCGATTTCGTCGCCGTCCGCAGCCAGTGCCTTGCTGACGGTGGTGACCTTGAGAAGAGCGACAAAACCGAGAACCAGCGCGAGCAAGCCGGCGATTAGTCCGGCTATGGGCAGCAGGTTGCTGGTGTTATTTTCACGAGAGATGGTATCCATGAGAGTTAGATCGGAGAAAGGTTGTAAGTGGGTGGATGTAGGTGGATTTGCAGGGTATGGCAAGCAGAGATTAAATAGATTTAAAGAAGGTGCGAAGGTTGACACGACGGAGAAAGGCGTGAATCTGCACCTTCGCACACGGGGTGTAGCTTAGCCTGGTAGAGCGCCTGGTTTGGGACCAGGAGGTCGAGAGTTCGAATCTCTCCGCCCCGACCAGCCTTCGCTTTTCAAGCTACGGCTTGGCAAGCAAAGGCCCGTTCGACAGGCTCAGGGCCCCAAGCGCAGTCAAGGGGCTGCCACGACGCAAGTGAAACGAAGGCGGTGTTCCACCACGGACGCTGATGTTACGGCTGGTTTGCAGTCAGATCGAACGCACGTTTGGCCCATGGCCCGTCGGGATCGATCTGTTGCACCTGTGCGGCGAATTTCTTCGCATCGTCCGCCCGGCCTTCGTCCGCAGCTGTACTGGCCAGGTCATAGGCCGCCTCGGCCCGCACGGCTTTGAGCAGTGTGAGATCGTCGGCCATCTGCTTGAGTTGGGCTTCGCCATCAGCCAGGCGGCCGGCTTGGATTTTGGAAATGGCCTGTCCGAGCTGGGCGCGGCCGGCCAACGGTGTGCCCGCCAGCGCGGTCGCCGCCTGCGTGTAATCGATGATCGCGTCGGCGTATTTGCCGGCGGCGTACGCCTCATCCGCAAGGCTCAGGTGCGCCACACCGGCCAGCGTGCTGCCTTGGTGAATATGGGCAAAGTCATGCAGCTTTTCCGAGGTGGTCGCGGCAACATAGTCGGCCGCGATGCTTTTCTCGCGCTGCGCCGTATAAAGCTCCCAGCCCCCCTTGGCGGCCACGGCCAGCAGCGCAACCACGCACACGGCCAGGATCGCGCCGCGGTTTTTCTGCCAGAAGCCGTGCAGCCTTGCTTCAAAACTGGGCAAGGCATTCTGTTCATCCGGCAGGTTGGCCGCGGTATTTTTGTTGGAGGGCGTGCTCATCGAAAGGGTTTCGTTTTTGGGAAACAGTAACCAAAGCAAATGCCGGCCTTGGAAGCTATCTCAAAATTGACCGACCGGCGGATGTTGTGGGCGGGGTGCCCCCACCCCGCCCACATCCCCAAAGCTCAGATTGTATTGTCGGCTGTAAAGCCCGACCTGCCAATGGGGAACCGAGTCATTGCCAATCAGTCAAACACCACGGTCTTGCGGCCATAGGCGAGAACGCGGTTGTCGAGGTGCCAGCGGACCGCCTGGGCCAGGACGCGTTTCTCGAGGTCGCGGCCTTTGCGGACGAGGTCGTCGACATTATGGCGGTGCGTCACCGCCGCGACGTCCTGCTGGATGATCGGCCCGTCGTCGAGGTCGCTCGTGGCGTAGTGCGCGGTGGCGCCGATGATTTTCACCCCGCGCTCGTGCGCCTGGTGATAGGGCCGGCCGCCGGCAAACGCCGGCAGAAAAGAGTGGTGGATGTTGATCACGGGCCGGGCGAAACCATCGAGAAATTCGCCCGAAAGCACCTGCATGTAGCGCGCCAGGATCACCAGCTCGATGTCGTGCTTCTTCAGTAACTCAAGCTGGCTCGCCTCGGCTGCCGCCTTGGCTTTTGCCGCCACGGGGATATGATGAAACGGCAGGTCGTAGCCACGCGCAATGCCGGCCAGATCGTCGTGGTTGGAGATGACAAGCGCGAACTCGCCGTTGAACTCGCCGGCCTTGCCGCGCAGCACGAGGTCGTGAAAGCAATGGTCGGCCCTGGAGACAAAAATCGCCACGCGCGGCCGGTGCACCGACGACGCCACGCGCGCCTGCATGCCGAGCGTGGTGGCAAACGCGCAAAACTCCTCCGCGGCCTGCGCCATTTTGTCGGGCGCGCCCGAAGGCTTGTCCGCCATAGCTTCAGCGAAGAAAGGCACCCACTCCACCCTCTGGAAAAACACGCCCGCCTCCATGTCGCGGTGCTGGTCGGCATGCAGGATGTTGCCGCCGCGTTCAAAAATCCAGCCGGCCACGCGCGCGACCAGCCCCGGTTTATCCGGGCCGTACAGGAGCGCGATCAGCGTCACAGGCGAGTCCATGGTTAGAGCGGTTTAAAAATTAGTGCAGCCACAAAGGTTCACAAAGAACACAGGGATTAATCTTTCTTTGAGCTCTATGTGATCTTTCGTGGCAAAAAAAATCCGGCTGGCCGCTTACCAGGCATCCGAGCGGAGGGAACGACATCCGCGCCGCGGTCCAGGCGATAGGGTTACAGTTTTATTTAAAAGGCTCCTCATACCGTCGAAACGTTCCCCCGATACTGCTGGATCGGGCGGACGCCGATGCGTTTTTGTTTCAACGCCTTGATTCCGTTGAGCGCGGCAAAGGCGCCAGTAATGGTGGTCATGATGCAGACGTTGAAGGCGTAGGCGGCGGAACGGATCTGGTTCTCATCGCGACGCGGAATCATGCCGCCGGGCGTATTGATGACAATCTGGATCTGGCCGTTTTTGATCAGGTCGATGGCGGTGGGGCGTCCTTCGTTGATCTTGGCCAGTTTCTTCACATTGACACCCTGGGCCGCGAGTGCGACGGCCGTGCCGCTCGTCGAATAAATGGTGAAGCCCAGCGCCTCGAGCTGGCGTGCGAGTTCGACCGCCCGCACCTTGTCGGCGTCCTTGACCGAGAGAAAAACATTCCCACTGGTGGGCAGGCCGGGTTTGGCCGCGGCCTGGGCCTTGGCGAAGGCGATGCCGAGATCGTCGTCGAGGCCCATGACTTCGCCGGTCGAGCGCATCTCGGGCCCGAGCATGATGGTCGCACCCGGGAAACGCACGAAGGGAAACACCGCTTCCTTCACGCACCAATGCTTCGGGGTGAGCTCGCGCGTGAAGCCGAGATCCTTGAGCTTCATGCCGGTCATCACTTTTGCGGCAAGCTTGGCCAGCGGCACGCCAATGGCCTTGGCCACGAACGGCACCGTGCGCGACGCCCGCGGGTTGACCTCGAGCACATGGAGGACGTTGTCCTTGATCGCGAACTGGACGTTCATCAGGCCGACGACGCGCAGCTCCTTCGCGAGCGCGGCCGTGGCGGTGCGCACCGTCATGAGCATGTCCTGGCCGAGCGTGTGCGGCGGCATGACCATCGCCGCGTCGCCCGAATGCACCCCGGCAAACTCGATGTGTTCCAGCATGCCGCCGATGACCGAGGTCTCGCCGTCGCTGATGCAATCCACGTCGAGCTCGATGGCATCCTCGAGGAATTTGTCGATGAGCACGGGTTTTCCGGGCATGACGTCGAACACCTGGCGCACGACGCCCTTCAGCTCCTCCTCGCTGTAAACGATGAACATGCCGCGGCCGCCGAGCACGAACGACGGGCGCAGCAGCACGGGATAGCCGACCTCGAGGGCGAAGGCGGCCGCCTCGCCCTCGCTGAGCGCGGTGCGGTTGGCGGGCTGCTTGAGCCCGAGCTTGTTGAGGATGGCGGAGAAAAGCTTCCGGTCCTCGGCCGCCTCGATCGACTCGGGCGAGGTGCCGATGATGTTGACGCCATTGGCCTTCAGCGCGGTGGCGAGGTTGAGCGGCGTCTGTCCGCCAAACTGCACGATGACGCCGTCACAGTTTTCCTGCTGGTAAATCTCCAGCACATCCTCGAGCGTCAGCGGCTCGAAATAGAGCCGGTCGCTCGTGTCGTAGTCGGTCGAGACAGTTTCGGGATTCGAGTTGACCATCACGGTCTCGAAGCCGATTTCGCGCAGCGCGAAGCTGGCGTGGACGCAGCAGTAGTCGAACTCGATCCCCTGCCCGATGCGGTTGGGGCCGCCGCCAAGGATCATGATTTTTTTCTTCCTCGACGGGATGATTTCATTCTCGTCGCCGTAGCTGGAATAATAATACGGCGTGAACGCCTCGAACTCGGCGGCGCACGTGTCCACCAGCCGGTAGGTCGTGTTGACGCCCGCCTGCTTGCGATGCGCGCGCACGGCGACAAGGTCGTCCTTGAGCAGATGCGCGAGCTGCGCGTCGGAAAACCCAAACTGCTTGGCGCGGCGCAGCCGTGCGGTGTCGAGGGTCATGAGCGAAAACTTTTTCAGCTCCTGCTCCATCTCGAAAATCTCGCGCAGCTGGTGAAGGAACCAGGGATCGATCTTGGTGAGGTCGAAAATTTCATCGACGCCCAGGCCGGCGAGAAAGGCGTAGCGGATGTAGAAAATGCGCTCGGCATTGGGCGTGCCGAGGCGCGCGGCCAGGATTTTTCGGTCAATCAGCTCGTCCCCCCCGTGCTTGCCGCCGCCGCCAAAGCCGCGTGAGCCGGTTTCGAGCGAGCGCAGGGCCTTTTGCACGGATTCCTTGAACGTGCGTCCGATGGCCATGGCTTCGCCGACAGACTTCATCGACGAAGTGAGTGTCGTATCCGCATCGGGAAATTTTTCGAAAGTGAAGCGGGGAATTTTGGTGACAATATAGTCGATCGTTGGTTCGAACGAGGCGGGGGTGAGGCGAGTGATGTCGTTCCTCAGTTCGTCGAGCGCGTAGCCGACGGCCAGCTTGGCGGCGATCTTGGCAATGGGAAAACCGGTGGCCTTCGAGGCCAGCGCGGAGCTGCGGCTGACCCGCGGGTTCATCTCGATCACGACCATGCGGCCGTTCTGCGGATCGACGGCGAACTGGATGTTCGAGCCGCCGGTCTCGACCCCGACCTCACGGATGACGGCGAACGAGGCGTCGCGCATCACCTGGTACTCCTTGTCGGTGAGCGTCATGGCCGGCGCGACGGTGATGGAGTCGCCGGTATGCACGCCCATGGGATCGAAATTTTCGATCGAGCAGATGACGACGCACTGGTCCTTGTGGTCGCGCATGACTTCCATCTCGAATTCCTTCCAGCCAAGCAGGCATTCCTCGACGAGCACCTCGTGCACCGGCGAAATGTCGAGGCCGTTGGCGACGATGCGCTCGAACTCCTCGCGGTTGTAGGCGATGCCGCCGCCCTGGCCGCCGAGCGTAAAGGACGGGCGGATGATGAGCGGGAAGACCCCAATCTCCTCGATCGCGGCGCGCGCCTGCTCGAGGGTTTGCACCGTGCGCGACTTGGCCACGTCGAGGCCGATCTTGATCATGGCCTGCTTGAAAAGCTCGCGGTCCTCGCCCTTGTTGATCGCAGCGGGCTTCGCGCCGATCATTTCCACGCTGTATTTTTCAAGGATGCCCAGCTTGTGCAGTTCCATCGCGAGGTTGAGGGCCGTCTGGCCGCCGAGCGTGGGCAGAAGCGCGGAGGGTCGTTCGGCGGCAATGATCTTTTCCAGGAACTCGGCCGTCAGCGGCTCGATGTAAGTCACATCGGCAAATTCCGGGTCGGTCATGATCGTGGCCGGGTTGGAGTTCACCAGGATCACGCGATAGCCTTCCTCGCGCAGCGCCTTGCAGGCCTGGGTGCCGGAATAGTCGAACTCACAGGCCTGGCCAATGACGATGGGGCCGGCGCCGATGATGAGGATGGATTTGAGGTCGGTGCGTTTGGGCATGGGCGTGAACGCCCGCGAGAATTGGGATCGCTCAAAAGCTGCGCAAGGGGAAACAGCAGGTCCTGGCACGCGACGAACGCGGCGGGGCGACGGGCGGGCTTACCCAACCTGGCTGGCGTCGATGCCAAGGACCTTGGCGGCCTTCGCCTTGTCGCCTGCGCAGGCGCGCAGCACCATGTCGGTGTATTGCTTGCGCTGGCCGGCAAGGTATTCCTCGAGGCTGGGCCAGGTCTTGACCTCGCGCAGGCGCAAGGGAAGTTGTTGCGTGGTGACGACGCGGGCTTCGGTGGTGGCGGCGATTTTCGAGACGACCTGGTTGAGTTCCGAGAGATTGCCCGGCCAGTGGTAGGACGCGAAGGTGGCCAGCGCGTCTTCGGAAAACTCGATGAGATGGGTGTCGAAAAACGGGTTGGTGGCCTTCGTGATGAAATGTTTGACGAGGAGCGGGATGTCCTTGATGCGCTCGCGAAGGGGCGGCAGGACCACGGGCAGCGAGGCGACGCGGTAGAAAAGTTCGTCGTGGAATTTGCCCTCATCGGTCAGCTTCTCGAGATCCTCGCCGGTCGTGCAGATGAGGCGGAAGGTCTGGCCGATGTTGCGCAGCACGCTGACGAGCTCCCGCTGCATCGAAAGCGAAAGGCATTGCGGATGCTGGAGCAGCAGCGTGCCGCCCTTGGCCTGCAGCACCCAGGCGCCGCCCCCGCCGTTTTGGCCGATGAGGCCATCGCGAAAGTTTTCCTCGGAACTGAGGGCGCAATCGATTTTTATAAAAGGCGCATCGCCGCCCTTGCCGGCGCCGTGGAGGAGTTCAGCGACGGTTTTTTTGCCGGTGCCGGGCTCGCCGGCGAGCAGCACAGGGGTGCGCACCGAGGAAAGTTTCTTGATCTGCTGGACGAGTTTTTTGATGGCCGGGCTTTGGCCGATGAGGCGCGCCTCGACATCGATGGCATAGGTGGCGGGCAGGCCCGCCTCGGCACTCGCGCGCTCGGCCTGGAACTGCTTGAATTCCAGCCCGCGCTTGAGCGTGGCAATGAGTTCATCGACGCGAAACGGTTTCTGCAGGTAATCGAACGCGCCATATTTAAGCGCCTGCACGGCGCTATCGGTGCTGGCATAGGCCGTCATAATGATGATGACGGCGCCCGGATCGTAGAGTTTAAGCTGCTTGAGAAGGGTGATGCCATCCATCGGCTTCATGTCGATGTCGGCCAGCACCAGGTCGTACCGCTCCGCCTTGTAGCGCACGATGGCTTTTTCTCCATCCGTGGCAAAGGCCGTGGAAAAGCCCGTCGGCTGGATGACAGCCTCGAGCATTTCGTGGATGGAGAGCAGGTCGTCAACAATGAGAACGGAAGGCATGGGCGGGGGTTATCTTCCCGGATAAAAACAGATACTGTCGCTAACACAAAGCGGATTCTTCCGCGACTTTTACTGGCCGCCAGCCACGTTCGCGAGTTGGAAAATCGGCAAAAACATTGCAATGACGATGCCGCCGACAACCACGCCCAGGATAACAATGAGAAACGGCTCGATCAGCGAGGTGAGCGCACCGACGATGGCGTCGCATTCCGTGTCGTAGAAGTCGGCGACTTTGTTCATCATGCCGTCCACATTGCCCGTGGTCTCGCCAGCCTTGACCATATGTTTCATCATGGGCGGAAAAAATGGATTGGTGCCCAGCACCTCCGAGACCTGGCCGCCCTGGCTGACGTGCTTGGCAATTTCCTCACAGGCGTCCTCGACCTGGACCTTGTTGCTCGCGGCCGAAACAATCTCGAGCGTACGAAGAATCGGCACGCCGGAGCGCATGAGCGTGGCATAGGTACGACAAAACCGCGAAAGTGCGATTTTACGGATAAGGGGGCCAAAAATCGGCGCGCGCACCAAGGTAAGGTCCTTATGCCGGCGGCCGACCGGCGTCTGGCAGTATTTGTTTATGCCATAACCGACTCCCACCAACACCACCGCCAGCACGAGGCCACGCCAGCTGCCGAGAAAATGGCTCACGTCGATGAGCATCTGCGTCGGCACAGGCAAGGCGTGGCCATTTTCTTTGAACATGTCGGCAAAGACGGGAACCACGAAAATCAGCATCACGTTCACCAACACGACGGCCAGGGAGATGACAACGATGGGGTAAGTCATGGCCGACTTCACCTTTTTTGCCAGCTTGACGCTGGCTTCAAAGTAACCGGCCACCTTGGTGAGAATTTCCGAGAGCGCACCGCTCGCCTCACCCGCTTCGACCATCGAGATGAACAAAGGAGGGAAGCTCCTGGGAAACTTTTTGACGGAAGAGGAAAACGAGTTGCCGGCCGAGATATCCTGCCGCACCTCACGGATGACGACAGAAAACACTTGGTCCTCCGTCTGGTCTTGCAACGCCTCGAGCGATTGCACCAACGGCAGGCCCGCGGTGAGCAGCGAGGCCAGCTGCTGGGTAAAAATGGCTAGTTCACCGAGCGGAAGCTTGTAATTTTTGGCCTTTCGCTCAAGCGACTTCTGCCGTGCAACCGTTTGGGTGGCTTTGAGACTGGGCTTGTTGCCTTGTTTTGCTTCGGGGCGCCGCGCCGAAGACTGTCCGGGTTGGGCGGAAGTAATAAACGGCATAGTGCCTGCATAAGAACGTGCCGCCCATTAAGTCGCAATCTCATTTCTTGCAACATGACGTAAAAAATCCCCGGGGAATTTTCGTGGGTTAGAATCCCCACCCCAGGGGCAGCAATATCGGAGGCTTGACCGCCCCGTTCCGTCAGCGAAGCTTCATCCCGCCGCGGCTGTAGTTTAATGGTAAAACCTCTGCCTTCCAAGCAGGTGTCGACGGTTCGATTCCGTCCAGCCGCACCACCCGCCTAGCCCCGACTTGTCGGGGCTAGGGCGAGGTGTCTCGCCGAAGCCTTGGCAAAGGCAGACAGCCCTTTTAGCCAGCAGCCGAACTAAACGAAGGCGGGCCCCAACACTTCACCCCCGCCCCATCCTGAACCTCATCCTTTTCGAGCCTCACGAAATTGCTGTTCCGTTGCCGCGGGCCGATCCGCGCGCGCGGCACCTGCTCGATGTATTGCGCCGCCACGAAGGCGACCCGTTTGATGCCGGCCTTATTAACGGTCCGCGAGGCAAAGGCCGGCTCGAAAAAATTTCCCCGTCCACTCTCACCTTCTCCTTCGCCTGGGGCGAACCGCCACCGTCGCTCGATCCGATCATGCTCCTCATCGGCCTGCCGCGCCCGCAGACCGCGCGTAAAATCCTGCAGGAGGCCACCTCACTTGGCGTTGGCGCACTGCATTTCTTCACGGCCGAAAAAGCCGAGCCCAGTTACGCACAGAGCACGCTCTGGACGGGCGGCGAGTGGCGCCGCCACCTCGTCGCCGGCGCGGAACAGGCCTTCTGCACGCGATTGCCGGGGCTCACCCATGGCCTCACGCTCTCCGCTGCACTCGAAAAAACCCCGCCCTCCGCCGCCCGCCTCGCCCTCGACAATTACGAAGCCACCGCGTCCTTGGGCCATGGCCAGCCCTTGGCTGGCTCATCGGTTGTGCTCGCCCTCGGATCCGAACGGGGATGGTCGGACGCCGAGCGCGATTTTTTGCGGGCGAAAAACTTTTCGCTCGTACACCTCGGCTCGCGCGTGCTGCGCACGGAAACCGCCGTCGTGGCTGCAGTCGCGCTCGTCAAGGCACGCCTGAAACTTTTTTGAAAAATACCGCGCTGGGCTGGCGCGCACCTTTGCCGCCAAGGCGTTTCAGGCACGTCCAACCCGGTGGCGCGAGATCCATTCCGCCCGGCAGCTCAAAAATCACCAACGCCCCGGGTTTGGCCGCGAGCCGGGCCTCCAGGCTGATGAACAGCCGCGGTGCCAGGTCCGTAATGAGTTCGTAGGGGGGATCGATAAAAACCAAATCCGCCGCATGGGTGTCCGGCCGCGCCGCCCAGGCGAGTGCATCCGCCTGCGCGATCTGGCAATCGGCTATTTCGCGCCCAACGCTTTTGCCCACCGCCGCGAGATTGGCCTGCACGCAGGCCGCCGCCTTGGCATTTTTTTCCACAAACATCCCGCTGGCCGCCCCCCGGCTCAACGCCTCAAGCCCGTAGGCTCCGCTGCCCGCAAACAAATCCCAGAATACCGCCCCCACCACCCGCGCACCCAGGCTCGAAAATACCGCCTGCCGCAGCCCGTCGGTGGCTGGCCGCACCGCATTGCCCGGCGGCACACGCAGGGGGATGCCGCGCGCCACGCCGCCGCTTATGCGCATCGCGCGCCTCCAGGCAGGGACTGCTTCATGTCGTGATGACACGGCTGCCGGCCGGCTGCTTCAATAAAAAATGCCTTGGCTTTTGCCTTGGTCGAAGAAGCCCTCATAAGTGCAACCATGCGCCCATGGCATGCGTCTTTCTCCACACACATGCAAATCACTTATAAATTGCACCCCAAGCTCGTGTTCTTTGGTCTAAGCACCTGAACCTGACCATCTCCGCTTGCGGCGGCCCCTGACTTCCCGCCGCAGACGGCAAAGCTCGCTGCAGCCGTTTGCCAGACTACAACCCATGCGCCTAATCCGCCTTTTCGCTTTCGCCTGCTTTGCAGTCGGCGGGATTTTTTCGTGCGCACACGGCGCCGAGCGCAATTTATGGCCGTTCTGGGTCGAAGAAAAAAATGCCGCCGGGCAAGTGACCGAATGGCAGGGCATGGGGCCGCTGGTTTTCGAAAAAAACACCGACGACGGCCGCGCAGGCGGCTTCCGTCCGTTTTATGTGTGGAAAAAAAATGCCGCGGGCGAAACGACCGATGCGAGCGTGGCGTATCCCCTTTTCACCTATCGCGCCGGGCCGGGCGGTTCGTCCTGGAGCGTGTTTTCCATGATCAACTGCGCCAGCCCACGCCCGGGCACGCCGGACAAGAACCATTCACTCGATCTCTGGCCGTTCTATTTTTCACGCCGGACGGGCGACCCCGCCTCGTCGTATCGCGCGGTTTTTCCCCTCTATGGCACGGTAAAAAACCGCCTCGTCGATGAATGGTCGTGGATTTTGTTTCCACTCTACGGCCGGTTTGTGAAAAACAACGTCGCCACCACCACCGCGCCATGGCCGTTTGTGCGAACCACCCGCGGCGAGGGCAACCGCGGCTTCGCGCTGTGGCCGCTCTTCGGCTGGCGGGCGAAGGATGGCGCCTACCACGAGCAGTATTACCTCTGGCCATTCTTTGCCCAAAGTGAGCACGCTCTCTGGCTGCCCCAGCCGGAAGTGAAGCTCGCCGTGCTGCCATTCTACACCCGCGAGCAGGCCACGGGCTCCATCAGCGAAAATTATTTTTGGCCGTTTTTCGGCTACACCGACCAAGCCGCACCTTTTCGCTTTCATGAGACGCGTTATTTCTGGCCATTCCTGGTGCAAGGCCGCGGCGACGATCATTACTACAACCGCTGGGCTCCCTTTTACACCCATTCGATGGTCAAGGGACGGGACAAGACCTGGGTGCTCTGGCCGCTGTGGCGGCAAATCCGCTGGAACGCCGCCGGCCTCGCGCAGACCAAGACCAACGGGCTGATTTTCCTCTACTGGTCGCTGACGGAGCACAGCCTCGCCCACCCCCAATTGCCGCCCGCGCGCCGCACCAGCCTGTGGCCGCTCATCACCGTGTGGGACAACGGCGCCGGCCGCCGCCAGGTGCAGGTGCCCAGCCCGTTCGAGTCGTATTTCCCGACGAACGAGACCATGCGCCTCGTTTACAACCCGCTTTCCGCCCTTTACCGCTACGACCGGCGCACACCCGGCACCGTGCGGCAGGATTTTCTTTTCAGTTTCATCACCTACCAGCGCGCGCCCGGACACTCTGAATTCCATTTCGGGCCATTTTTCAAAGTACAAAAAGACCCCGGCACCACCCACGTCTCCTTTCTCAGCGGGCTGCTCGGGCTGCGACACAATTTAGATCGGCCTGGCTGGCGACCGTTCGCATTCGATTTTTCGGCAAAACCACTTAATCCTCAAGTCACATCGCGCTGACATGAAACAACTGACCTCAATTTTGGAAGGCATCGGAAGCGCCGTGCTGATGACCAAGCGGGCGTTTTTCATGCTGCCGGCCGCACCGCGCATCATCCGGCGCGTCGTCGAGCAAACCTTCATCGGCGGCTACACCTCCCTGCCCATTGTCTCCGCCCTCAGCTTCTTCATCGGCGGCGTGCTCGCCCTGCAAGCAGGCGCCAGCATGCAGGACATCGGCACGAAGGAACTCATCGGCACGCTCGTCGGCGAGTCGCTCGTGCGCGAGCTCGGCCCGCTGATCGTCGCCATCCTCGTCGCCGGCCGGGTGGGCTCGGCCATCACCGCCGAGTTGGCTTCAATGAAGGTTTACAACGAGGTGGACGCGCTCGTGACGATGAATATCCCGCCCGAGCGCTTCCTCGTGTTGCCCCGGTTGCTCGCCGTGTTGTTGTACATGCCGGTGCTCACCATCATCGGCATCGTCGTCGGCTGGATGGGGGGAGCCGTGGTTTGCAAATATGTCAGCTTCATCCATCTCGCGCCCGAACAATATTTCCAGAGTCTGCGCCAGTATTTGACTGCACGAAAGATGTTCGACGGGCTCCTGAAGGCGGAAATCTTCGGCTTCTGCGTCGTCCTGATCGCCTGCACGATCGGCCTGCGCACCAGCGGCGGCCCGCGCGAGATTGGCAACTCCGTCACCCGCTCGGTCGTCACTTCGCTCATCACCATCCTCGTGCTCGACTTCTTCATCACCAAAGCGCTCATCTGATGAAAAAATCCTCTGCCGCCCGCGAACGCCACGACCGCAACCCTGTGCCGGTGGAAGTGGCGGGCTTGTCCAAAAACTACGGCTCACAGGCCGTGCTCACCGACATTTCACTCAGCATCAAGCCCGGCGAAATCTTTGTCATCATGGGCCCGAGCGGCTCGGGCAAAAGCGTGCTGCTGCGCCAGATTGCCGGGCTCGAGACGCCGACAACCGGCTCCGTGCATATCGCCGGCCTCGACCCCGCCAACCCGGAGACGCGCGACCGCTTTGCCCTGGCGCTCGTCTTCCAATCCGGTGCGCTCTTCAACTCGCTCAACGTTTACGACAACCTCGCGCTCTACCCGCTCGAGCACCGCCTCTGCTCAAAAAAGCACATTCACGACCGCGTCATGCACGCGCTGCAAATCCTCTCGCTCGAGGCCGCTGCCAAAAAATTCCCCTCCGAGCTGTCCGGCGGCATGAAAAAACGCGTCGCCATCGCCCGCGCCCTCGTCATGGAACCGCAGCTTCTTCTCTACGACGAACCCACCAGCGAGCTCGATCCCGTCATGTCCGCCACCATCGGCGAGATCATCGCCACGCTGAAGCAGGAGTTCCAGGTGACGAGCATCGTCGTCTCCCATGACCGCGATCTCACGCTCACCATCGCCGACCGCGTCGCCATCCTCATGCAAGGCAAACTCCGCACCACCAGCACGCCCGCCGAGTTGCGCGCAACCAAGGATCCCGTCATCGCCGATTTTCTCAACCCACAGATCGATTTAAAAAATCCCCGTTACAAACAACTGGAGATCACCACATGAACAATGCACAAATGACGGCCCGCATCGGCCTCTTCTTCCTCGTGGGCGCCGTGATCATCTGGATCACCTTCGAGGCTCTGCACAGCGGCGGCTTCCACCGCCACAACGGCTACGTGCTCACCGCCCGCTTCGAGACGCTGAAAGAGCTCAAAGTCGGCGACGAAGTCCGCATGGCCGGCGTACTGGTTGGCAGCGTCGAGACAACCAGCCTCGTCAATCACCGCGCCGAGGCCGTGCTGCGCATCCAGCCCGAGTTCAAAATCGCCCGCGATGCCACCGCCACCATCTCCAGCGCCGGCCTGCTCGGCACCAATTACATCTCGTTCGACCTCGGCACGGTGGAGGAATTTTATGAGCCCGGGGCGGAGGTCCAGACCAGGGCCAGCGCCGACCTCAACAGCGTCATGGCCCAGATCGGCGACCTCAGCCACAAGCTCGAAGCCGCCTTCAGTTCCATCACCAACATCACCCAGGGCGAGAACGGCCAGCCCGGCCTTTTCCAGCGCCTCGACAAGCTCGTCGCCGACAATGGCGATAAAGTCACCGCCACCATTTCCAACCTCCACGAGATCACGACGAAGATCAATGAAGGCCAGGGCACCATCGGCCGCCTCGTCAACGATCCCAAGATGCACGACGAATTGGTCGCCGCCATCGAGGAAATCAAGGCCGACGCCACCCAGGCCAAGGGCTTCATCACCGACGCACAGGACATCGTCGACCAGGTCAAGTCCGGCCAGGGCGCGCTCGGCACGCTCGTCTACAACCAGGAAGCCGGCGACAACATCAAGCGCGTCGCCCAAAACATGCGCGAACTCTCCGACAAGCTCAACAAGGGCCAGGGCACGCTCGGCCGGCTGATCAACGACGACAGCCTCTACACCCAGACCCAGGGCGTGCTGAAAAAAGCCGACCAGGCGTTTGACAGCATGGGCGACTCGAGCGCGATCAGCGCCGTCGGCGTCGCCGCCAACGCGCTTTTCTGAGCTG
>DATMNP010000083.1:0-42242 GCA_035568935.1 Opitutaceae bacterium
CTCTGGGCCATGGAAACCCCGCAGGTTTTTTCGCGCGATCTCATCACCCGGGCCTATGCCCGCGTCGCCGCGAAAAAACTCCGCATCACCGACGATGTGCAGGCCGTCGAGCTCCTGGGTCAGCCCATCGCGCTCCTCGAGAATCCGCACCCAAACCCGAAGCTCACCACGCCCGCGGACTTCGCCTATCTCGAATTCTTGCTCTCGAAATAACCCCATGCTTCACTTTTATAAATGAACCTGCGCATTGGCCACGGCTACGACATCCATCGCATTGTTCGCGGACGCCCACTCGTGCTCGGTGGAGTGCATTTCGCCGCCGACTTCGGCCTCGACGGCCACAGCGATGCCGACTGCGTCACGCACGCCATCTGCGACGCGCTGCTCGGGGCCGCCGGCCTGCTGGATATCGGCCATCTTTTTCCCAACACCGATCCCGCCTATAAGAACATCAACTCACAGCTTCTGCTTCAGCGCGTCGTGGCTGAATTGAAAAAAAACGGCTACGCGCCGGTGAACATCGACGCCACGATCATCGCCGCGCGTCCCAAGATCGCCCCGCACATCGCCACGATGAAAGCCGCGCTGGCCGCTTCGACCGGGCTGCCCGCCGACGCCATCGGCGTCAAAGCCACAACGAATGAAGATGTGGACGAACTCGGCCGCGGCCTCGCGATCGCCGCACACGCCGTCGCGCTGATCCAAAAAGTTTAGCACTCATAACAAAATTGTCTCAAGGTAGGGCGTGACCGCCGGGCGCGCCATGATTCTCGAAATGATTTTTACACCAAGATCGCGAAGAGCTTTTGGTGTTTCTGTTATCAAAGGCAAAAACAGAGCCCGCTTGGAAATTCGGTGCGAGCCGACACCCGTCTCTTCGTGTCCTTTGCGACCTTTCCTGTCCTCCATAGCTTTAGCGAAGGAGGATGTAAAAATGGATCCGGAAGACCTCGGCGCGCCCGGCGGCGACGAGTGCGATAGCCTCGTCGGTCGCGCCCTACCTCCGGATCGGCCAGCAAGAAGTCCGATTCTCTTAGTCTGCCTTTTGTGCCCTCTCATATTTTTCGCGGCCATTTTTTCCGGCTGTGCGAAACGCGAGACCGCCGTGCAGCGCGGCAACCGCGAGCAAATTCTTCATCGCGGCCTCGGCTACGAGGTCAGCGAGCTCGACCCGCACCTGGTCACCGGCCTCAGCGAGTACAGTGTCGTCTCCGCCCTGTTCGAGGGCCTCGTCGCCGAGGATCCGGTCGACCTGCATCCCGTTCCTGGCGTCGCCACGTCATGGGATGTTTCACCCGATGGGATCGTTTATGTGTTTCACCTTCGCGCCGATGCGAAGTGGTCCAATGGCGAACCGGTGACGGCGCAGGATTTTATCGCCTCGTGGCGCCGTGTGCTCACGCCGTCGCTCGCCGCCGACTACGCCGACATGCTCTACGTGATCCAGAACGCAGAGGCCTTTCATAAAGGCATCACAAAGGATTTTGCCGAGGTCGGCCTCACCGCATCCGATGCGCACACCCTGAGCGTGACGCTCACGCGGCCGACGCCGCAATTCCTCGCCCTGCTCACCCATCAAGTGTGGTTTCCCGTGTATCTGCCCTGTCTCACGGCCAACGGTTCGCCCTACGAGCGCGGCAATCCCTGGACCCAGCCCGGCCGCCTCGTCGGCAACGGGCCGTTCACCTTGAAGTCATGGCAGCCCGGCCAGGAAATCGTCGTCGAAAAATCGCCGACCTACTGGGATGCCGTGCACGTGCGGCTGAACGCGATTCATTTCTACCCGTTTGACAGCATGGACGCCGCGGAACGCGCGTTTCGCACGGGACAATTGCACCTGACCGAGACGCTGCCCGTCGGCAAGGTCGAGGCCTACCGGCACGACTCGCCGCAGTTCCTGCGCACCGACCCCTACCTCGACACGTATTTTTTCCGCCTCAACGTCCGCCGTCCGCCGTTCGGCGATGAGCGCGTGCGCCGTGCCCTCGCCCTCGCGATCGACCGCCAAGCCATCGTGGAAAAGATCCTGCGCGGCGGCCAGCAGCCGGCCACGGCCTTCACGCCGCCCGGCCTGGGGAACTACACGCCGCCGACGGGCATGACGACCAATTTTGCCGAGGCGCGGCGCCTGCTCGCCGCAGCCGGTTTCCCCGGCGGCAAGGGATTGCCGCCGCTCGAGCTGCTTTACAACAGTTCGGAAAATCACCGGCTCGTTGGCGAAGCGGTGCAGGAGATGTGGCGCCGCGAGCTCGGCGTGAATGTCCGGCTCGTCAACGAGGAGCTGAAGGTCGTGCTCACCGACCGCCGCGACGGCGACTATCAAATCCTGCTCTTCGACTGGGCGGGCGACTACCTTGATGCCAGCACGTTTCTCGATGTGTGGCGCAGCGACAGCGGCAACAACCATACCGGCTGGTCGAGCGCCGACTACGACCGGCTCCTCGACCAGGCCGAGCGCACCATCGATCCCGCCGCACGCGCCGGACTTTTCCAGCAAGCGGAAGCACTTCTTCTCGGGGTGGCGCCGATCATCCCGCTCTATTACAACACCCATGTTTTCCTGCTGCAGCCATCGGTGAAAGGCTGGCATCCGACGCTGCTCGATCACCATCCCTACAAGGATGTTTATCTCGAGGGGAACTAACAGGCGTTTCGATTTTAATCGACCCATGACTGGTGAAATTGTCATTCCGAGCCGTGCGAGGAATCTCTGTCGTTCTTGTCGATTTCAATTTCGGAGATGTCAGACTGTCGGCCTTCGGCCTCGGTACCTCGCACGGCTGCCAATGAACTCGTATCAAACATCGTTTAATTCGGATTTTGGCGCGGCAGCGCCGGTGGGGTCCGCTCACCGAGCGGACCGCGGCCCGTTGGGTCAACGGGCCCTACCTGCCAACCATTCATTGGCCTGTTCTACGCAAGGCGCGCAGCGGCTTGCCCAGGGTCTCGGAATGACAAAATAAAGGATGAGTCGCAAAGTCAGGCCGATGTGACCAATTAAACCGAAAACACTCTAAGTCCGTCGGATTTTGCCCATCGCCGTTGAGGACACACCGCGGCTTGCCTTCGCGCCCGGGTCGATGTCTTCTGATTTCCGATGCTACGCTTCATCGCCCGCCGCATCCTTGAGACGGTTCCCGTCCTCTTCATCATCGTCACCGGCACGTTTTTCATGATTCGTTTCGTGCCGGGCGGGCCGTTCACGGCGGAAAAGGCCGTCCCACCCGAGGTGCAACGAAACCTGGATGCGTATTACCACCTCAATGATCCTCTCTGGAAGCAGTACGTCGATTACCTCTGGGATCTTTGTCCGAAAAAATTTCATCCGGCGGCCCTCGCCCAGGGCCCGGATCTCAAGGCCGCCTTTGGGATCGATTTACGCCCCTCGTTCCGCTACGCGAACCGCACGGTCAACGAGATCATCGCGGAAAAACTGCCGGTCTCCCTTGAGCTCGGTCTGCTCTCGCTCGGCGTCGCACTCGGCCTCGGCCTCACGGCCGGGGTGATCGCCGCGGTCAAGCACAATACCTGGATCGATTACACGGCCTCCGCGCTGGCCATGACCGGCATCTGCGTGCCCACCTTTGTGGTGGGGCCGCTGCTCGTGCTGGTTTGCGCGATCCACTTCGGCTGGTTCAATGCCTCCGGCTGGTATGGCCCGATCGACCGCGTGCTGCCCTCGCTCACCCTCGGCGGCTATTACGCCGCCTACATCGCGCGGCTTACCCGCGGCGGAATGCTCGAGGTCCTGAACCAGGATTATATCCGCACCGCCCGGGCCAAGGGCGCCTCCGAGCTGCGCATCATCTTCCGGCATGCGCTGCGCGGCGGCCTGCTGCCCGTCGTTTCCTTTCTCGGCCCGGCAGTCGCCGGCATCCTCACCGGATCATTCGTCATCGAGATGATTTTCCAAATCCCCGGACTCGGCCGCGAGTTTGTCACCAGCGCCTTCAACCGCGACTACAACCTCATTCTCGGCACCGTGCTGCTTTACGCGGTGTTCGTCATCATCATGAACCTCGCCGTGGATGTGCTGCAGGTGTGGCTCAACCCAAAACTGAGATTTGAATAATTTCTCCCGCGGATGACGCTGATGAACGCGGATAAATCCAGATTCCTTTTTAACCACAAACCATACAGATGAATATGGATAAAAAAACTCGCATCCGCGCTCATCCACGCAATCCGCGGTAAAAAATGGTCCCCCTTTCGCCAAAAGATCTTTCCGCCGCCGATCCCGCCATCGGCCAGCTCGAGCGAGGCCAGTCGCCGTGGAGCGACGCCTGGCAGCGCTTGCGCAAAAACAAGCTCGCGGTCTTCGGCGGCGGCCTGCTCGTCGTCCTCGCGCTGTGCTGCTTTCTCGGACCATTTTTCTCGCAATCCTACGAGGATCAAAACCTCGACCTCGGCGCCACGCCGCCCAGCGCGCAGCACTGGCTCGGCACCGACACGCTCGGCCGCGATCTCTTGGCGCGCATTCTTTTCGGCGGTCGCATTTCGCTCATGGTCGGCCTCGTCGCCTCGGCGGTCGCGCTGATCATCGGGGTGACCTACGGCGCGGTGGCGGGCTACCTCGGCGGCAAGATCGACACCGTGATGATGCGCATCGTCGATATCATCTATGCCCTGCCTTTCACGATCTTCGTCATTCTGCTGATGGTGTTCCTCAAGGACCCGATGGAAAGATTCGACGCGTGGTTCGCCCGGTTTTCCATCATGGGCGATACCCGGGGCGTGGGCCAGATCCTGCTGCTCTTTTCCGCCATCGGCGCGGTCGAGTGGCTCACGATGGCACGCATCGTCCGCGGACAGATCCTTTCGGTCAAAAAAATGGAGTTCATCGAGGCCGCGCGCGCGCTGGGCTACAGCCCGCGCCGCATCATCTTCCGCCACATGGTGCCCAATATCCTCGGCCCGATCATTGTTTACACCACCCTCACCATCCCCGCGGTCATGCTGCTCGAATCGTTTCTCAGCTTCATTGGACTCGGCGTGAGCGACCCCATGAGCTCGTGGGGCAAGCTCATCCAGGAAGGCGCGGAGAAAGCAGAGGAGTTTCCCTGGCTGCTCATTTTTCCCGGCGGCATCTTTGCAATGACGCTTTTTTCGCTCAATTTCCTCGGGGACGGCCTGCGCGATGCGCTCGACGTGCGCTCATCGAAGGATTGACTACCGGGCGCCAAGCAACGCCATATTAGATCCGTCCATGCGCCGTTTCGTCCCCTATTTCAAATACATCAAGGCTGTCCGCTGGACACTGATCCTGGGGGTTTTGTGCGGAGTGATCGAGGGTGCCGCCAGTGGTGCGGGCCTGCCGCTCATGTTAAAATATGTTTTCCCGCGGGTCTTTAGCGCGCATGGTGAGCACGTTGCTCCGCTCACAACCTTGCAGCTGTGGGGCTACGCCTTGTGGCTGCCGTTCGTTTTCACCATCCGCGGCCTGGCCGGCTATTTTAACAACTACCTCATGCAGCTGGCCGGCGGGCGCATGCTCCAGGCCATCCAGTTCGATTATTTTCGAAAGCTGCAGGAGCTGCCTCTCGCATTTTTCCACCGTATTTCGAGTGGCGAACTCATTACCCGCGGCCTGGGCGACACCAACCAGTTGCAAAACACGCTCAGGGTCATCTCCAACGATCTAATCCAGCAACCCGCGACGTTGCTCTTTGCGCTTGGTTCCATCGTTTACCTGGCCCTAAAGGACCAGGGCGTGGGGCTGGTTGTGGCCACCCTGGCCATCGTCCCGCTCTGTGTTTTTCCCATCCGTTATGTCGGGAAGAAACTCGTTCAACGCACCCATGCGTTGCAAAGCCAGAGCGGCTCGATCACCGATCGTTTCACGGAGAACCTCGCCGGGGTGAAGGAAGTGCGCGCCTTCGGCCTGGAAGAGCATCAAAACAACCGGTTTTCCGAGCTGGGCAGGATTCTTGTGCGGGCCCAGATGAAGGTCGCCAAATACGAGAAGGCCCTCACCCCCAGCATTGAGATCATCTCCGCCGTGGGCCTTTCCGTCACGTTTGTTTATGCGTATCGGGTCCATTTGGATTTTTCCTCATTTTCCGCCATCCTGGCGGCGCTCTTTATCTGCTATGATCCCATCAAGAAACTGGGAGCCGTGAGCAATGAATTGAAACGCGGCGGCGTCTCGCTGGATCGCCTGAATGAAATCCTGAAGGAACCCGTCACCATCGCCGATCCGCCCAATCCCGTGCCGGTGACGCGCCTGCAGGGCGATATCGCCTTTGCCGATGTCTCCTTCGCTTACAAAGAAGGCACGCCCGTGTTAAGCAATGTCTCCGCGCATATCCCTGCTGGCACGGTCTGCGCACTCGTCGGCCCCAGCGGTGCGGGTAAAACCACTTTTGCCAACCTGGTTCCGCGCTTCTACGATGTGACCTCGGGCCAGATCACCATCGACCAGATCGACGTGCGCGCCATGCGCATGGCCGACCTGCGCCGCAACATCGCGATCGTCTCCCAGGATCCCGTCCTCTTCAACGACACCATTTACAGCAATCTCCTCATCGGCCGGGCCGAGGCGACCCGCGACGAGGTGATGGCGGCCACCCGCGATGCCTTTGCCCACGACTTTATCGCCCACACGCTGCCCCAAGGCTACGACACGGTCGTGGGCGAACGCGGCTCAAAACTCTCCGGCGGGCAAAAACAGCGCATCGCCATCGCGCGCGCCTTCCTGCGCAACGCGCCCATCCTTATCCTCGACGAAGCCACCAGCGCGCTCGACAGCGAGAGCGAGGCCGCCATCCAAAAGGCGCTGAAAAAACTCATGGCCAACAAGACCGTGCTGATCATCGCGCACCGCTTCAGCACCATCCGCGATGCGTCGATGATCCTGGTCTTCAAAGACGGCCAGATCGTCGGCCAGGGAAACCATCCCGAGCTCTATCACAGCAGCACCCTTTACAAGCTATTGTATGATGGCCAGTCCACCCAGCCCAACCCTTCCTCCACCCAAATAACATGAAAGTCGCCATTCCCTGCGGTGGCAAGGGCACGGCCCGGCGCAGATGAAATCATGAACCGCGCCAGCTTCCCCGGCACCGACCCCGGCTTCACCCGCTGCATGCTTGATTGCGAAATCGCCACCATCCGCGCCTTCATCAAGGCTCATTGCTGACCGGATTTGACTCCTACCCCACCATGAACGCGGCCCTGCCTCCGGAAGACCTCGCCCACGTGCTCGCGCACACCCGAGAACTCTGGGGCGAAGCGCGCGGCCAGCGCTTTTTTATCACCGGTGGCACCGGCTTTTTTGGCCGGTGGCTGCTGGAAAGTTTCTGCCAGGCGAACGATGAACTCCAGCTTGGCCTGCGGGCCACGGTGCTTACGCGCGATCCGGCACGGTTTGCCGCCCAGGCGCCGCATCTGGCCGCACGCGCTGAACTGGAATTCATTCGCGGGGACGTGCGCGATTTCGCCTATCCCGCAGGCACGTATCGCTACATGATTCATGCGGCGACCGAGGCCAGCGCCGCGCTCAATGAGAAGGCACCGGACGAGATGCGGGACACGATCGTGGCCGGCACGCACCACGCGCTCGGATTCGCCGCACAAGCCGGCGTACAAAAACTGTTGTTCACCAGCTCGGGCGCAGTCTACGGCCGGCAGCCTTCCGAACTCACGCATGTAGCCGAGGATTACCCGGGGGCCCCGGATCCGCTGGCCGCTGGTTCGGCCTACGGAATCGGCAAACGCGAGGCCGAACAGATGTGCGCGGCGCAGGCCAAACAATGTGGGTACGAGGTGAAGATCGCCCGGTGCTTCGCTTTTGTCGGGCCGCACTTGCCGCTCGATGCCCACTTCGCCATCGGCAACTTCATCCGCGATGCGCTGGCGGGCGGGCCGATCCGCATCGCCGGCGACGGGACGCCCCACCGCAGTTATCTCCATGCGGCGGATCTGGCCATATGGTTGTGGACCATGCTTTTTCGCGCGCCCACCGCCCGGGCCTACAACGTGGGCTCAGCTGAATCCGTTTCCATCCGGGAAACCGCGGCGGCCGTGGCCCGGGTTTTTCCAAGTCCGGTCGCGATCACCGTGGCCCAGCCGGGGACCGGCCGCCCGCCGTCGCGCTACGTGCCGGCGATTGCCCGGGCTGAAAGCGAACTCGGGCTGCGCGTGCACATCCCGCTGGCCAGCGCAATCGAACGAACCGTGCGCTGGCTGCAGCCGGCGGCACTCGTGGCCAACTGATTTCCCTGAAACTTTTCCATGATCCGAGTCGCCGATTATATTGCCCAAACCTTGGCCCAGCGCGGAGTCCGCCATGTCTTCATGGTTACCGGCGGCGGTGCCATGCACCTGAATGACGCCTTCGGGCGCTGCCACAAGGACCTGAGCGTGGTCTGCTGCCATCACGAGCAGGCCTGTGCGATGGCGGCCGAAAGTTATTACCGGGTGACGGGCCGGCTGGCCGCGGTCAACGTGACCACCGGGCCCGGCGGCACGAACGCCATCACCGGCGTCTACGGCGCGTATGTGGACTCGATGGCGATGATCGTGGTCTCCGGCCAGGTAAAATGGGAAACCCTCGTGCGCAGCACGAACCTGCCCCTGCGGCAATTGGGCGACCAGGAGGTGGACATCATCCGCATGGTCGAGGGCGTGACCAAATACGCCGTGCTCGTCAAAGACCCCCAGTCGATCCGTTATCACCTGGAGCGCGCGCTCCACCTGGCGACGAGCGGCCGCCCCGGGCCGGTATGGCTGGATGTGCCGATCAACGTGCAAGCCACCAAAATCGATCCGGCTACGCTGCCCGGCTACGATCCCGCCGAGGACACACTCGTATTCGAAACACCCGATCTCAACGCCGCGGTACAGCACGTGGTGGAACGCCTGCGCTCGGCCGAGCGTCCCGTGATTTATGCGGGCACCGGCATCCGGCTGAGCGGACAATACGGCACCTTTCTCAACCTGGCCGGCCGGCTTGGCATTCCCGTCGCAACCGCGTGGAATTCCAACGATCTCCTGCCGGACGAACACCCGGCCTACGCCGGCCGCCCGGGATCGATCGGCAACCGCGCGGGCAATTTCACGGTACAAAACAGTGACTGCCTCGTGGTGCTGGGTTCCCGCCTCAATATCCGGCTGGTCAGTTACAATTGGGAGAACTTTGCGCGCCACGCCTACAAAATCGCCGTCGATGTGGATGCCGCCGAACTGAAGAAGCCCACGCTCAAGATCGATTATCCGGTGCATGCGGACTTGCGGGAATTCCTGCCCGCCCTTGCACGCGCCACCGCGGACTGGCCGCCGCGCCATGCCAAGTGGCTCGCCTGGTGCCGCGAGCGCGTGAAGCTCTACCCGGTGGTCCTGGCCGAATACTGGAAGCTGACCGAGAAGGTGAACCCCTATTGCTTCATGGACCGGCTGTTCGCGCAATTGCACGAGGACGAGATCGTCGTCTGCGGCGATGGCACGGCCTGCGTGACGGCCTTCCAGGCGGCGACGATCCGGCCGGGCCAGCGGCTTTTCCACAACTCGGGCTGCGCCGCGATGGGTTATGACCTGCCCGCGGCCATCGGCGTGGCGACCGCGCGGCCGGATCTGGCCCGCGTCATCTGCCTGGCCGGCGATGGCAGCATCATGATGAACCTGCAGGAGCTGCAAACGATCGCGGGGCGCAAGCTGCCGGTAAAAATTTTCGTGCTGAACAATTCCGGGTATCATTCCATCCGGCAGACGCAGGCAAATTTTTTCTCGGACAATATTGTCGGCTGCGGCACCGATTCCGGATTGAGCTTTCCGGACTTTGGCCGCGTGGCGGATGCGTTCGGGCTTTCTTTTCAGCGGTGCACCCGGCACGCGGACCTGGACGCGGCGATCACGGCGACCTTGGATTCACCGGGCGCGGCGCTGTGCGAAATCGTGCTCGACCTGGCGCAGGCCTTTTCTCCGAAACTGTCCTCCCGCAAACTGGAAGACGGGCGCATGATCACTGCGCCACTGGAGGAAATGGCGCCATTCCTGTCCCGCGAAGAGTTGAAAGCCAACATGCTTGTGCCCCTGCTGAACCCCTAACAGCCTGCTGACATGCCAACGAACCGCACAGTATTGCTCACCGGTGGCTCGCGGGGCATCGGCGCCGCCATCGCCACCGAGCTGGCCGCGCGCGGCCACCGGGTCGTGGCGCCGGCCCGGGCCGAACTCGACCTGGGCCATGCGGCCTCGATCGATGCCTTTCTTGACCGGAACCGGGATTTGCCGGTTGATATCCTGGTCAACAACGCCGGCATCAATTTCCTGCGCGGGGTGTCGGAGCTGGACGCGGAGACCTGGCAGTCGATGGTGCAGACCAACCTGACCGCCGCCCTTCGCCTCATCCAAGCCTATGCCCCGGGCATGTCTGCGCGCGGCTGGGGCCGGATCCTGAATATAAGCACAATTTTCAGCCTGGTGACCAGGGAACGGCGGGCCGCTTATTCCATGACAAAGGCGGCGCTCAACGCCCTGACGCGCAGCACGGCGGTCGAATTCGGCCCTGGCGGCGTCCTCGCCAACGCCCTCGCGCCCGGCTACGTGGACACGGCGCTAACCCGCCAGAACAATTCACCGGAGGCCATTGCCGCATTTACCGCCGCGATCCCTCTTCGCCGGATGGCGCAGGCCGGCGAACTGGCCAAGGCCGCGGCCTTTCTCGTCTCCGACGACAATACTTATATCACCGGCCAGACCGTGGTGATGGATGGCGGCTTTACCTGCCTATGACCCCGCTCCTCACCATCCAGAGCCACTCGCATCCCTACACGGTCGAACATTTTCCGGCCCTCGACACCGCGCTGGCTTCCATCACACCGCGCGAGCGGGCCTTATGGCTGGTGGACCAGCGTTTCGCCGGGCTTTACCCGGCGCTGGCCGCCTTTGCGCCCGTCGAGCGCACCGTGCTGGTGGCGGCCAGCGAGGAACAAAAATCATTCGAGGTGCTCGGGCCGATTTTCATCGAACTGCTCAAGCGGGGACTGAAGCGCGATGGCTTGCTGGTCGTGGTCGGCGGCGGCGTCCTTCAAGACATCGGCTGCTTCATCGCCACCGTGCTGTTTCGCGGTGTCCGCTGGGAATTGGTGCCGACGACCCTCCTGGCGCAGGCAGACAGCTGCATTGGAAGCAAAAGCTCGATCAACATCGGCAGCTACAAGAACCAGGTTGGCACCTTCTACCCTCCCCATCGCGTGTTGCTGGTCCCGGGCGTGCTGGCGACGCTGCCGGCGGACGAGATTCGCTCTGGCTTGGGCGAGGTGATTAAGCTGCAGCTGCTGACCGGCGAGGCCGGTTTTCGCGAGTTGATGGAGGATCTGCGCGACTTTGCCGGACAGCCGGAGAGACTGGCCAAGTGGGTGCAGCGTTCAATGGAGGTGAAGAAACCCTACATTGAAGCGGACGAATACGATCGCGGCATCCGCAACCTGCTCAACTACGGGCATACCTTCGGGCACGCCTATGAGTCGGCGACCCATTACGCGATTCCCCACGGGATCGCGGTCATTCTCGGAATGCTGACGGCCACGCGCCTTTCGGCCCGCCTCGGGCTGGTCCCATCCGCCCACGCCGACGAGCTGGATCTGCTGCTCGTGCCATGGCACCGGCCGTTTGCCGAGACCTTGCGCCAGGCTCATCGCGACGCCATCTTTGCCGCGATCAAGCACGACAAGAAAAATACCGGCGATGCCGTGAACTGCATCCTCACCCACGGCTTCGGCCGCATGGAGAAGCGCAAGGTCGCCATGGCGGAGGACCTGATACCCGCGGTCAACAGCTGCATTGACACCGGGTTCGCCCCCGCCGAAGCCTCGCCCTGCGTTTTTTCCAAGACTTCACTCCCCTAACATCCAAGCAATGAATCGAGACATCTTTGAAAACCTGTTCGTCCTTGAAATGACGAACAACCATCTGGGCAACCTGGAGCGCGGACTGAAAATCGTCCACGAACACAGCCGCGTCGTGCGTTTCAATAACGTGCGGGCAGCCATCAAACTCCAGTTCCGCGACGTGAAAAACTTTGTGCACAAGGATTTTCAAACCCGCAAGGACATCCGTTATGTCAAGCGCGTGCTCGAAACAAAAATGTCCAAGGCCGATTACGCCGTGCTTGTCGAGGCGATCAAGAAAAGCGGATGCATCCCGATGGCCACGCCCTTCGATGAGAAATCGGTCGATTGGTGCGTGGACTTCGGTTTTCCGATCATAAAAATCGCCAGCGCCGATTCCAACGACTGGATCCTCCTGGAAAAAATCGCCAGCACGCGCAAACCCTGCATCATTTCCTTCGGCGCAACCCCGCTGAAAGACATGGACGATGTGGTGACCTTTTTTGAACATCGCAACGTTCCCCTGGCGATCAACCATTGCATCGCGGCGTATCCGCACGAGGACTCCGAGTGCGAGCTCGAACAGATCGACTTCCTGCGCAATCGTTATCCGGGACACACCATCGGCTGGTCGTCCCACGAATGCAAAGACTGGGACACCTCCGTGAAGATCGCCTATGCCAAGGGAGCCCGCACCTTCGAACGGCACATCGACATCAACAACGATGGGTTTCAAGTGGCCTCCTATTCCTCGCTGCCCGAGCAGCTGGACCATTGGTTCAAGGCCTTTCACAAAGCGGTGGAGTTCTGCGGAACCTCCCGGACCGAGCGCAAGCTCGCGCTGTCAAAGGAAACCGCCTACCTCGACACCTACATCCGCGGGGTATACGCCAAGCGCGCCCTCAAGGTCGGCCAGATCATCACCGAGGACGACATCTACATGGCCATTCCCCTGCAAAAGGGCCAGATCTCCTGCCGGGAATTAATGCTGGGACGCTTCGGCCATAAAGTGACCAAAGCCATCAAGGCCGACGCTCCGATCCGGATCGACGACGTGGACACGCCCTACTCCGAGAACGACCATCTTAAACAACTCATCTACAATCGGGGAATTTGAGTCGTCATTCCTATCCTTTGCGTTTAATCATCGCCCGGTCGTTGCTGCTCCCTCAGCGGAGTCCTGCCGTCATCTGCAGTTGCCACTCTCCCCTGTTTTTTAAATCTGCCACATGGTTGACGCCGAAAAATCCGTGCACGCCGGCCCGGCGCCATTATTGGTCAAATCCTATCCCATGACGAAACAACTCCATTTCACGATGGTGATGCCAAATTACACGCTCACCTCAAACGGTGTGATGGTATTGTATTTGCTTGCCGACACCCTTGAACAATTGGGCCATCGGGTGACTTATGTCCCATTGAACATGGAAGTCTTTGTCCGGTGCAGGCATGACTACCCGGCCAGGTACCTGGAAAAGTTTGAGACCGACTACGGACTGGTCGATCCGGGATCCATCGCCATCATACCGGAAACAGCCCCCGCCGAGACCGTCGCCGGCTTGGCGTCGAAAAAACGCGTGTGGTATCTCCTCAACAAACCCATCCTGCTCACCCACGAGCCCATTATATACAGGCCGGAAGACCTGGTCGTCGCCTACTCCGGGTTGATCAGCAAGATATACTTCAATCTTTTCATCCTCCGGGAAATACCCGAACTCAATCTGGAAAATATCCGTGGCCCCGCCCTCCCGAAGGAGAACCTGATCCTTTTCTATTACGGGAAAAGCATCACCTCGAAGATACCCGGCTCCATCAGAAAATTGATCAAAAGCAAGGGCGCCAAGGTGATCGTCATCAATCGCCTCTTCCCGCAATCGAGGGACCTTCTTTTCAGCTTGTTGAAAAGAGCCCGGCTGCTCGTGAGTTATGATCCTTTCACAAATTTAAATTATGAGGCCACGCTCTGCGGAACCCCGTGCTATATATTCGACAATTACATGGAGTTGAATTTTTCCGACTTTAACCTCCCTCTTCACGGGATATTCGAGAACAAGCAGGAGATCGAACACTATTATGACAGCGGCCTCAACCATGAGTTGGTCGTTCAAAATTACCGGGCCGCAATATCCAATAATCGCCCCATCATTGAAGAATTTGTGCAGCTTTGCGAAGGCTGGTTCAACCTCACCGACCAGTTCGGTCAATCGAAAGTTGGCCGCAGCCTGTTATTTCAACAGAACGAGCTGCGCATTCTGACCGACAAGTTGTCTCATAGCAAAATGGGATTCGTTCACATCTCCTCCAAACTGCACGGTTATGTCAGCCCTCCCCTGCGAATACAGGATCGGCTCAAAAACCGCCTTCATCGCTTGCGATGCAAACTGATTCGCGGGTGGTATAAGCACTTTTGCGGAATCCGCGGATCCGAGCTCGACCGGAAATTGAAGGAAATTTAATGAAAGCCGGTTGGAAATTGGCTTCGTTAATGAATCAAACTGCCGTTAAATTTGAATTGAGACGCCGTCATTCACTCCCCGCTCCCAACAGCCTGACGGCAACGCCTTGATTCGGTTCAGCGACACCTTCGCCCTCCATGTCCTGCACCCTGAGTGTCCTCATCCCGACCTACAACTACGCCCGCTACCTGCCGGAAGCGATTGAGTCCGTGCTCGCGCAGGACTTCACCGATTTTGAAATTCTCATCAGCGACGATGCCTCGACCGACGATTCCGCCGCGATCATCCGGTCGTACGCCGCCAGGGATTCCCGCATCCGCGTCCAGCTTCATCCCGCCAATATTGGCATGGTCGCCAACTGGAACTGGTGCCTGCAACAGGCCCGTGGCGACTACGTGAGATATCTTTTCGGCGATGACTGCCTCGCCTCACGCTTCGCACTCGGGCGCATGGTCGCCATGCTGGACGCGCATCCCCAGGCGACCCTGGCCGCCTCGGCCCGCCTGATTCTCAATGAGGACTCGGAAGTGACCGGACTCTGGGATGAACTGCACCGGCCCGGGGTGCACAACGGG
The DNA here is from genome assembly GCA_035568935.1 of Opitutaceae bacterium. Taxonomy (GTDB): domain Bacteria; phylum Verrucomicrobiota; class Verrucomicrobiia; order Opitutales; family Opitutaceae; genus DASRHD01. Next base: position 14,860 of record DATMNP010000083.1, read on the forward strand.
CCTCAGACGGTCGCGCGTTGTTTGCGCGCCAACCGCAATCTCATCGGGGAACCTTCCGCGGTCATGTTCCGGCGGGCAGCCAACGGCCGGGCTTTCGATCCCACCATGCGCCAGATTGTCGACCTGGAGATGTGGTTTCACCTCCTCCTGCAAGGCGATCTTATTTATACACCCGAGCCTTTGTGCGTTTTCCGCCGCCACCGCGGCCAGCAAACCGCGGCCAATCGCGAGTCCCGCGTGGGTGACCTGGAAATGATCGACTTATTGACGGAGTTTCTGGCCGAACCGACCTTCCGCGCGCGCACCGGCCTGAGTTTGCTCGCTTACCGGCGGGTTATATTTCGCGGCCTGTATTACCTGCGCAAAAGCGCGCCCTCTGATCCCAAACTTAAAACCATACCCGGGCTGCTGCGGGCCCAACTCCCGCGCCACTGGTGGATTCTATGCTGGCTGCTGCACCGCGCAACCCAGCCTTTCGAAAATTTCGGCCGCGCCCTGCGGCTGCGGCGCGTCCAGAAAACCGCGCTGGCCGCAACCGAACAGCTGGCCTTTTTGCGCGCGCTCTGTCCGATGCGGGCCGCGCCCCGCATCCTCGTCATTCGCCGCCGCTATCTCGGGGATGTCGTTCTGCTTGGCTCCGTCTTCCGCAGCCTGCGTCAACACTGGCCGCAGGCGCACCTGACCGTGCTCGTCGAGCGCGCCTACGCTGGCGTTCCAACCATGAATCCCGACGTGGATGACATCCTCCAGATGCCCCACCGAGCACCCGAGTGGTGGCGGCTCATCAGAACGTTGCGCCAAAAAAAGTTCACCCTCGTGCTCGATTTCGACAATCGCCAAAAGACCGCCCTGATCACGCGGCTTTCCCGGGCCGCCTGCCGTGTCGCCCTGCACCACGGATCGAAAGTCTGCCAACCGGGTTGCTATACCCGCCATGAAATTGTCGAGGATGACTTTTTGGTAAACCGGCATATCACCGACTTTTATCATCGCATGCTGCGGGCGGTGGACGTGCCGCTGGTTGCAGCGCCATTTTCGCTGACGCCGCAGGCCGCCGACTTGGATTTTGTCCGTCGGTTGCCCGAACTCGCGAACCTGCCGCCGGGCCGGCCCCGGCTGCTGGTGCATCCCGGCAGCCGCAGCCCTTACCGCGTATGGCCCGCCAAGGCCTTCGCGGAAGTCTGCGACCGCCTGCAAACCGAAGGCGCTGCGAGCGTGATATTGGTGGCGGGGCCCGCCGAGCAGACCCTGGTGGACGCAATCCGCCAGCACATGCAAGCCCCGGTGGTTTGCCTGCAGCATCCGCTTGGGGTGCCGCAGCTCGCCGCCCTTTTCGCCAGCGTCGATTTGCTTCTCTGTCACGACAGCGGCCCCATGCATCTCGCGGCCGCTGTGGGCACCCGCGTGGTGGCGCTCTACGGTTCGCAAAATCTGGCCAACTGGCGCCCGCTCGGCGCCCACCACATCGTGCTCCAGCCACCGCTGCCCTGCGTGAATTGTGTTTCTCCCGGCGTCTGCCAGCCCAATGATTCCTACTTTAATCACTGCGTGCGCAACATCACTGTGCCGGACGTGCTAGCCGCCCTGCGCGCGCAACTGCGGACGACCACTTAGGGTCCAACCAGCTGAACCGCTGATCGATGCTATTTTCCCCGCGGATAGCGCGGATAAACACGGATTCGAAGCCGTACTACCAATGTCTCTTCTCAATTTTACTCTTGCAGTGATGTGCGAGACGTCCCCGACGAGCCACTGGCGCGCCCGACCAAAGTCCAAATACAAAAGGTATTGGTCTGATCCGCGATCATCAGCGTAATCCGCGGCAAAAATTAGCGGCCATTCGCGGTTCTAAAAGAATCAATAGAACTGCAACCGCCCCTCCTGCCATTTTTCAAGCAGCGTGTGCCCGTGCGCGCGACGCTCACTTGTGCGCCAAATCCAAACCCTCAGCGCCATCCGGCCGCGCTCCCAACGCCGCCGCGCCCAGTTCAGCCGCCACTTTTTGCGAAAATGTGCCCGGTTTTCCGCCTCGTAGGGTTTGGACGCCGGACCGCTGCGCAACGCATTTTGCGTGGCCGAGCCAAAGTGATGAAAAAAACCTGCGCCCGTGGTGCCCAGCGCAAATCCCGCCTGGTGCGCGCGACGAAAAAAATCCGCGTCTTCAAATTGTCCGAGGCGAAAGGCTTCGTCGAAACCGCCGATGCGCGCAAAAACCTCGCGCCGCACGGCAAAGCAAACCCCGTGCGCATGGCCGCGCCGCATCACCGCCGCCATGCCCTTCGTGAACTGGCGCGCATATTCCTCAAAATCATAATTCAACTCCCCCTCACGCATCGCCGGGCTCACGATGTCCAGGCCCGTCCGCTCCGCCGCCCCGAGCAGGGCGTTGCGCCAGCCCGCGGGCATAAGCACGTCGTTGTTCAGCACGATCGTCCACGCCGCCGACGCCGCCGTGCAGCCCTGGTTCCACGCGGCCGCGCATCCGCGGTTCTCGGTGTTGTGGATGACCTTGATTCCCGCCTGCTGGTCCAGCCACTCGCGCGTGCCATCCGTGGAGCCATTGTCCACGACCACGACCGCCACGCCCTCGGCGATGTCCGGCGCCAGGCTGCGAAGGCAACCTTGTGTGTGGGCAATTTGGTTGTAAACAGGGATGACGATGGCGATGTCCATTCAACGAGCTGCTGCTATACGACCACCCTGCCCGCACCCTTTTGGCAAATCCAATCCCGTTTTAAAAAAACCGCGAATTAACGCGAATTGACGCGAATACACTCAACCGAATATTAGCGTTCATTCGCGTCCATTCGCGGTTCAACAGCCTGCCAGTTCCCGTTTCCTCATAAAATTTAGATCAAGCGCTACTCGCAATTCCTCGTGGCCGAACCATTGCCCATTTCCGTCGTCATCGTCGCCAAAAACGAAGCGCGCCATCTCCCGCGCTGCCTCGCCAGCGTGCAGGGCTGGGTCGCCGAAATCGTCGTCGCGCTCAACGACACGACCGACGACAGCGCGGCCATCGCAAAAAAATTCGGCAGCCGCGTGCACACGCTGCCCTGGCAGGGCTACCGCGACACCAAGAACGCCGCGCTTGCGCTCACCACGCAACCGTGGGTGCTCGCGCTGGACGCCGATGAGGAGATCTCGGCGGCCTTGCGCACCGCCATCGAGGCGTTCTTCGCCAGCGGCGACCAGGAACGCTTTTCCGGCGCGCGTTTCCCGCGCAAGGTTTGGTTCATGGGCCGCTGGATCATGCACGGCGACTGGTATCCCGATTACAGCCTGCGGCTCTTCCGCCAGGACCAGGCCCGCTGGGGCGGCGACGCCTTCGTCCACGAAAAAGTCGAGTGCGACGGGCCGGTTGCGGCGCTTCGCGGCGACTTGCATCATTATCCCTACGACAGCCTGGCCGTGCAGCAGCGCAAGATCACCGCCTACGCCGAGCTCTTCGCCCGCCAGCGCGCGGAGGCCGGCGCCACGGTTTCGCCGCTTGGCATCATCAGCCGGTCATTGTGGCGGTTTGTGCGCGCATATATTTTCAAAGGCGGCTTTCTCGACGGTTTTCCCGGCCTGGTCGCCGCGCTGCTCACCGCCCACTACACTTTTCTGCGCTACTCCTGCCTCCACGAAGCCCGCTCAACGAAGAACTCATTTCAAAACTCAAAATGAGCATCGTTTGGCGGGGAGCCGCGTTCTCGCCGAGGGGCAAGCCTCTTCGAGGATTGCTACCTCGGCTGGGTGCGCGGCCTCACGGCCACATGCACCACCGCCTTGCTCCTCGCCAAAACTCAGCCACGCTGTTCGTTTTGGGTTTCGAAATGAGTTCTACAACCCGCCCACCCCGCCCGTGAACAGTTTTTTTTGCCGGATCCGTCTCCTCTATCGCGCCCACCGCTACCGGTGGAAACTCGACCCGGCCGAGATCAAATTCGTGCGCGCCCACGCCAAGCCGGCCACCACAGCCATCGATATCGGTGCCCACAAGGGCGGCTATTCCTATTGGATGGCCCGGGCCATCGGCCCGCAAGGCCGGGTCATCGCGTTCGAGCCGCAGCCCGAACTCGCCGCCCGGCTGCGCTGCAGTTTTCAGCATCGAAGCAATGTCACCATCGAGAACATGGGGCTTTCCAACCAATGCGGACAACTCAACTTGAACGTGCCCGGCGCAGGGCCGTCGCCCGGCGCATCATTTGAAACGACCGAGGTCACCGCCGGTTCAACCCGGAAAATCAACGTCGAGGTCTCGACGCTCGACACCCGCCTCGCGCCGCCTCACCCGCGCGTGAGTTTCATCAAATGCGACGTCGAAGGCCATGAGCTGAGCGTCTTCATGGGCGCCGAACGCACGCTCCGCGAAGAACGCCCGGCGCTGCTTTTCGAATGCGAGCAGCGCCACCACGGCCCTCGCGACATTGCCGAGGTCTTCAATTATCTCGGCCGCCTGGACTATCGCGGATTTTTTTTCGTGGGACGCTCGCTCCGCCCGCTCGCCGAGTTCAACCCCGCGCAGCATCAGAACCCCCAGGTGCCCGAATCGTACTGCAACAATTTCGCCTTTCTGCCCCGCGAAACGAATTAAAAGCCAAACCTTTTACCACGGATGGCACGGATAAAACCCGGATAAACCCGATTGTCATTCCGAGCGCAGCGAGGAATCTCACCTTTCCAGTTTGCAGCAGATCGAGATTCCTCGCTGCGCTCGGAATGACAAAAAAGTTAATCAGGAATCCATGGCTTTCTGGTTTCAGAATGAAAAGCTTCCGCTTTGCGCCTCTGCGCCTTTGCGTTAAAAAAGAAGTTTTATTTGAGGCGAGGCTCGCGTTTAGTCCGCATAGGTATTTGATTTTCCTCGCGATGTCCAAGGAGCCATTTCCCTTCAGCCGGCTGGCCGAGGAGCTGATCGCCGATTTGCGCGGTGTGCCGCTCAAGGTGCCAAAAAGAATGCGCAGGCGCGCGACCCAACCGTTTGCCCCGCTCATCGAGGAACTGCTCGTCAAGCACCGCGTCGGCCGCGCCTCGCCCGAGGACGCCCTGCGCGAACGCTGGCCCGAGCTGGTCGGCCCGGCCAACGCCTCCTACTCGCATGCGGCGGAGATCGACCCGCGCGGACGTCTCCTCGTGCTCACCTCACACGCCGTCGTGCGCCAGGAACTTTTCATGCACCGCGAGACCATTCTCGCGCGCGTGCAAGCCGTGCCCGGCTGCGGCCACGTCCGTGAGATCTTCATCCGCTTCGGTTAGGCCGGAAGTTCCGAAATCCGACCGCTTCATGGAAAATTATTCTATGCCCTGATAAAAGTGTAACCTATTGGGTTACACTTTTGCCCTGATGACATTTGCATTGGGTTTTCGTAAATAAATTGCAGGCCATCATCCCGCGTAAATTTTCGCTTGCGCCCAAGCCTGCCGTCCCGGATTCTCACCGCTTGCGTCAGTGGGAACCCGCCGGTTGCGGGTTTCCACCATGTCTGGTCCGGCTCCCCGGATTCGAACGGTGACGCCGGCTGGCGCCGCGGTTTATCCCGCGACGGCGGCGGGCGGCACAGGAACTGCAAAGTTCCGCAACAGACGTGCCAACCAACCATATAACATGCCCATCATCGCCAAATCCGAAGTCATCACCCAGTATAAAACCCACGACAAAGACACCGGCTCGTCCGAAGTCCAGGTCGCGCTCCTCACCGCCCGGATCAACCATTTGACCGAGCACCTGCGCCTCCACCGCAAGGACTTTCACTCGCGCCGTGGTCTCCTGCAAATGGCCAGCCGTCGCCGCAAGCTTCTCGATTACCTGAAGCGGCACGACCTGCCCAAGTACAACGAACTGTTGCAGAAACTCAATCTGCGCAAATAACGCTTTGCCGGTGGGCAACTCATCCGAGGGTTGCCCGCCGTCGTTTTACGAGCCTTATCACAGACCGGGACATTTCTATTTGTTTCTTTGTAGGCCGGGCTTCACGCCCGACACGTCGGGGATAAACCCCGAGCTACAAAAGCGCCAAACAGAAATCTCTCGCCTCTGGGACGAGGCGCCAAAGCCGATAGCCTGCGCGCTGTCGCTGCCCAGTCCGAAACCGGAGCCAACGCTCCACCCCCCGCCACCGCAGCCCCGCTGCGTTTCCCGTGCGGGTATCCGAAAATAAAATCCGAAAGTAAAAATCAGCAATGAATCAGAAACATAACGTCTCCGTTCCCGAATACGGACTCACCATCGGCACCGGCTCCATCGCAAATCTCGCGAGCGGCGCTGTCACCGTCACTGTCGGCGAAACCATCGTCTTCGTCGCCGCCTCCGTCGCCTCCAACATGAGGCCCGGCCAGGACTTCTTCCCGCTCACCGTCGATTACCGCGAAAAATACGCCGCGGCCGGCCGTTTCCCCGGTGGCTACTTCAAGCGCGAAGGCCGTCCGTCCGAAAAGGAAATCCTCACGTCGCGCCTTTGCGACCGCCCCTGCCGCCCGCTTTTCCCCAAGGGCTTCCTCAATGAAGTCCAGGTCATCGGCCTGCTCCTCAGCGCCGACCAAACCCATGAGTCCGACATCTCGATGGTCAACGGCGCCAGCGCCGCCCTCGCCATCTCCGAGATTCCGTGGGACGGCCCCATCGCCGCCGTGCGCATCGGCCAGGTCGACGGCCAGTTCGTCGTCAATCCCACCATCGAGCAGATGTTTTCCAGCAACCTCGACCTCATCTACGTCGGCACGGAAAAGGAAATGCTCATGATCGAAGGCTCGGCCGACCAGCTGCCCGAGGACCGCTTCATCGAAGCGCTCGAATTCGCGCACCAGGCCATCCAGCCCATCATCACCGCGATCAAGCAGCTCGTCGCCCTCGCGGGAAAACCCAAGGCCAAGTTCGCCCTCGTCACCGCCAAGCCCGAGGCCGAGGCCATCATCAAGCGCGTCGCCGGCCCGAAGATCGTCGATGCCATCTTCGGCAAGGAAAAGCCCGTCCGCACCGCCAATATCAAGGCGCTTAAGGAGGAGGCCAAGGCCGCCCTCCTCGCCGAACTTGGCGAAGGCAAGTTTGCCGACGCGGACATTTCCATCGTCTTCGAGGAACTGCAGGAACACGCCTATCGCTCCGCCGTCCTCGAACGCGGGGTGCGCGCCGACGGCCGCGATGCCACCTCCCTTCGCCCGATCTCGTGCGAAGTCGGCGTCCTCCCCCGGGTGCACGGTTCCGCACTCTTCCAGCGCGGCGACACCCAGGGCCTCGTCATCACGACGCTCGGGCCGACCAAGGAATCCCAGGACCTCGACGCCCTCACCGGCGGCGCCAAGTCCAAGAGCTTCATCCTCCATTACAACTTCCCGCCGTTCTCGGTTGGCGAAACCGGCCGCTTCATCGGCCCGGGCCGCCGCGAAATCGGCCACGGCGCGCTCGCCGAGCGTTCGCTCCTGCCCGTCGTGCCCGCCGAGGACGTGTTCCCCTACTCGGTCCGCCTCACCTCCGAAATCATGGCCTCGAACGGTTCGACCTCGATGGCCTCGATCTGCGGCGGCTGTCTCTCGCTCATGGACGCCGGTGTGCCCATCGTCGCTCCCGTGGCCGGCATCAGCTGCGGCCTCATCTCCGAGACCAACGCCGCCGGTGAAATCACCAAGTTCGTCACCATCACCGACATTCTCGGCGAGGAAGACCACTTCGGCGACATGGACTTCAAGATCGCCGGCACCACCACCGGCATCACGGGCTTCCAGCTCGACCTCAAGATCCGCGGCCTCCGCTTCGACATCGCCAAGCAGGCGGTCTTCCAGGCCCGCGAGGCCCGCATCCAGATCCTGAAGGCGATGCTCGCCTCCATTCCCGCGCCGCGCTCGCAGCTCAGCACCTACGCGCCGCGCATCCAGACCATCCAGATCGACCCCGAGAAGATCGGCCTGCTCATCGGCCCCGGTGGCAAGACCATCCGCCGCATCACCGAGACCACCGGCGCGCAGATCGACATCGCCGAGGACGACTCCGGCAAGGTCTTCATCTATTCGAACAATGCCGACGCCATGAACCGCGCCATGCAGGAAATCGACTCCCTCTGTGGCGGCGGCTCGCAAATCGAAATGGGCAAGCTCTATCACGGCCGCGTCACCGGCACGAAGGACTTTGGCGCCTTCGTCGAGTGCATGCCCGGCAAGGAAGGCCTTGTTCACATCAGCGAACTCGCGGACTTCCGCGTGCGCCGCACCGAAGACGTCGTCAAGATGGGCGAGATGATCTGGGTGAAGTGCATCGGCATCGACGAGAAGACCGGCAAGGTCCGCCTCTCCCGCAAAGCCGCGATGAAGGAAATGGAAACGTCGCAACCGGCGCCCGCGGCCGTTGAAGCCCAGCCCGCCGCAACGAGCTGATCTTTCTCGTTCTTCGTACTCTTAATCGTTCTCAAACCCAGCCGGAGGCCGTCGCGCCTCCGGCTTTTTTGTTTTCCTAAGGCCGGGCGCGTTATCCCCAACGCGCCGATTCGGAAAAACCCGGCGGATTAGGATAATCCGCCCTGCCCATCGCCCCCTACCTCTCCGCCTTCTGTAATTTCTCCAGGAACGCACGCGCGTCGGCGGAATCCGGATTGATCCGTAGCACTTCCTGGCATTGGGCCATGGCCTCGGAAATTCGCCCGGCCTGGGACAAGGCAATTCCAAGATTGCGGTGCGCCTCCACATAATCGGGCTTGATCCGCACCGCCTCCTCGAACTCGACAATCGCCTCGGGAATTTGCCCTCTTCGCGCCAACGTCGTGCCCAGGCTGTAATGCGCCTCCGCATAATCGGGGTCGATCCGCACCGCCTCCTCAAATTGGGAAATGGTTTCAGGAATCCGGCCGGCCTGGTCCAGGGCGACGCCAAGATTGTAGTGCGCTTCCGCATAGTCGGGCTTGATTCGAACGGCCGCCTCAAATTGGACGATCGCTTCAGAAGTCCGGCCGTCTTTATATAAAAAAATTCCAAGGTTATTGCGCGCCCTTGCATTACTCGGCGCAAGCCGGAATGCCGCCTCAAAATGGCCGATCGCCTCCGGCAACCGACCCGGAAGATTGGCCAGGATGCAGCCCAAGTTGTTTTGGGTGCCCGAACTATTGGGTTGAACCCGCAAGGCCTGTTCGTACGCAGCGATTGCCTCAGGCAGGCGGCCGGGGACGCCCGCCAAAGCACCTGCCAAGTTATTCCAGGCGCGCTCATTGTCCGGGCATTTGGCCACGGTATCGCTCCAGAGGGCCAGGGCACTACGGTAATCTTTGTTGCGCTGGATGGTGCCACCGACGCAAGCGACCACAGCTGCTGCAATCGTAAGGATAAAAACCATCGGCCTTCGCTTTGTCGCCGCATGAACAGCCGAAACAACCAGGGCGAGCACCGCCGCGAGCGGCAGGTACATCCGATGTTCGACAATCATCTCGGCAACGCCCGGAGTGAGGCTGGTCGGGGCAAGAATAATAAAAAAGCACGCGCCAAGAAAACCAAGCGCAGGTCTCGCGCGGATCGCCCATAATGTTGCCCACATCAGCCCGACCACCAACAAGGCAGACGGCAGGACTTGGATCGGGTGCTTGATCCAAAAGGTGGCATATTCAAAGGCAAGTGAATGGGGCCAGAGAACCAGCCATAAATACCGGGCCATGGCCGGGAACTGCGTAGCCGCAAACGCCCACCAGGGAACCGGCGTGTTAAATCCCTTGGAGTCGCCGAGCAGGCGTCCGCACATCTCAATCAACCCCGCCAGCAGGACCCAGGAAGCAGCCAGGGCAAGGTAAAGCCGCCAGTGCCGACGCCAGGCTTCCCGCCATGTGCCGCTGAGAAACGTCCGGTCATAGAGAAATACAACGACTGGAGCCGAAACCATCACTTCCTTGGTCCCCATGCCGAGGAAGCAGCAGAGGACGGAGGCCGCAAACCATTCGACTCCGGCCTTCGGCCGTCGCTCATGGCAGGCCACCTCTTTTGGAGTCGGATGCCCTGAGCCTGCTGGTGGTGAGCCAGCCTGCCCTGAGCTTGCCGAATGGGTCGAACCCGTCGAAGGGCCTCCACAAAATTCCTGCGCCTCCACCCCGCGAATGAAGCAATACAGCGTCAACAAATAGAAGAGCCCCATCAGGGATTCGCCCCGCTGAATGACATAGGTCACCGCTTCCGTCTGCAATGGATGGACGGTCCAAAGCAAGGCAATCGCCAGCGCAACGTGATCCGCCGCGGCCTTTTGCTCAGGTGGCCGCAAGGCCGGGCGGCCGGCTCCGTACGTTCTTCGCACAATGCCAAACAGGGTCAAACCTGCCAGCATATGAATCAACAGATTGAGCGCATGGTAGCTCCAGACACGGGTGCCGCTCATGGCGTAGTTGAAAGCTAATGACAAGTTGAGCACCGGGCGGCCATCAACGGTGGTCTCATGCGGAGGCACCAGTACCCGCCCAAGAGGCCAAAGATGCCGGATCGTCGGGTTGTCCGGGATCGACGGCAGATCATCAAAAACAAACGGGCCATGCCAGCTGTTATGATATGCAGCCAATGCCGCCAGCACGATCACCACACCAGCCAGGCCAGTTGTCCGGAAAGACCCGTTGGAAGAATTTTCGGCCGGCACCTTCGACATAGCCATAACTTTTCAGGCTGCCACAATTGTTCCAACCTAAAACATAAAGACTGGCTCCGCCGCGCAAATGCCGGCATCGCACGTTGGAAAAACAGCAGCCCGGGTAGAGCGCGTTGATCTCAAGCCGCTCCACCACCACATCCATCAGTGATCATCCGTGTAATCCGCGGTAAAAAATGCCTTGGTTGTCCCCCCACGTTTCCTTTGCGTCTTCGCGCCTTTGCGTTTCATTCGACCCTTCATGATCGAAGATCGCGCCATGCGTTCACTTTCTGCATACTGTCTCCTGACTCCTGCATCCTGACTCCTCTCCCATGATCGAAGTCCGTCATCTCACGCGCGTTTTCCGCACCTACAAAAAGCGGCCCGGTTTCTGGGGCGGCGTGCGCGGCCTGTTCAGGCGCGAGTTCGCGGAGACGCGCGCAGCCGACGACGTTTCCTTCGACATTGCCGAGGGCGAGTTTGTCGGCTTTCTCGGCCCCAACGGCGCGGGCAAGACCACCACGCTGAAAATGCTGTCCGGCCTCATCTACCCGACAAGCGGCACGGCGCGCGTCGCCGGCTTCAATCCATCGAAGCGCGAAAACGCCTACCGCCGGATTTTCGCCCTCGTGCTCGGACAGAAAAACCAGCTCTGGTGGGACCTGCCGGCCATCGAGTCGTTCCTGCTCCTGCGCCACATCTACGGCCTCACCGCCGCCGACTACCAGCAGACGCTCGACGAGCTCCTCGACCTGCTCGGCGTGCGCGCCAAGCTCAACGTCATGGTACGCGAGCTCTCGCTCGGCGAACGCATGAAAATGGAACTCATCGCCGCGCTGCTCCACCGCCCGCGCGTGCTCTTCCTCGACGAGCCCACCATCGGCCTCGACGTCATCTCGCAAAAAGCCGTGCGGCAGTTCCTGCGCGACTACAACCGCCGGCACCGCGTCACCATCCTCCTCACCAGCCACTACATGGCCGACATCAAGGAGCTCTGTGAACGCGTCATCGTCATCCACCAGGGGAAAAAAGTCTACGACGGCCACCTCGACCGCCTCGAAAGCGGCCCGGGCAGCCGCAAGAAGATCATCCGCTTCATCCCCCAGGACGGCTCCTTTCCCGAGACCTGGCAGTCGCGTTACGGCGAGACCAGCTACGACGCGCAGGAGGGCAAATTCACCGTGCGCATGCCGGGCGAAAACGTCGTCGCCGTGTCGCAGGAAATCCTCACCGCCGGGCAGGTGGCCGACATCACGATCGAGGATGTGCCGCTGGAGGACATCATCGCCGAGTTCTTCAAGCAGCACGACAGCTGAGCAGGCTTATTTTATTCAGAAGCCATGAATCCATGAATTTGCCATTCCGAACTCATGGTTTCCTGGCTTCTGAATTAATCCATCTCCTGCGTCTTTGCGCCTTTGCGTTAAACTAAATTCTTCTTTGCTCCTCGTCGTCCGGCCCGCCACGCTCGCGCCATGCCGTTTCTCGTCGCATTCGTTGCCGCCGTCCTCGCCGCGCTCATTGTCTGGCTCGCGCTCGGCAAAAAATCCGCCGGGGAGAAATCGCGCCTTGAAACCCTGCTCGCCGCCGAGCGCGACGCGCACACCCGGCTCGCCAATGAATTCAAGGCCCTCAGCGCCGAGGCGCTGAAGAACAACAACGAGTCTTTTCTCAAGCTCGCGCAGGCCACGCTCGAAAAATTCCAGGAAGGCGCCAAGGGCGACCTCTCCTCCCGCCAGCAGGCCATCGACTCGCTGGTGAAACCTCTCCGCGAGTCGCTCGAAAAAGTGGATATCAAAATCGGCGCCCTCGAAAACGCCCGCAAGGAAGCCTACGGTTCGCTCACCGAACAACTCAAGGGCCTCGCCACCGCCCAAACCTCGCTCCAATCCGAGACCACCAAGCTTTCGCGCTCGCTCCGCTCCACCAGCACCGCCGGCCGTTGGGGCGAGATCCAATTGCAGCGGGTGGTCGAACTCGCCGGCATGGTCGAGAACGTCGACTTCATCCAGCAGGAAGCCGCCGGCGACGTCCGTCCCGACATGATCATCCGGCTGCCTGGCGGAAAATCCATCGCCGTCGACGCCAAGGCGCCCATGCAAGCCTACCTCGAAGCGCTCGAAGCCGGCGACGAAACCGTCCGCAAAGCCAAATTTGCCGAACATGCCCGCGTCGTCCGCGGCCACATCGACGCCCTTGGCAACAAAGCCTACTGGCGAGCCATCCAGCCCTCGCCCGAGTTCGTCGTCCTCTTCATCCCCGGCGAAGCATTCTACAGCGCCGCGCTCCGCTACGAACCCGATCTGTTTGAGCGCGGCACCAATGTCGGCGTCATCCTCGCCTCGCCCGCCACGCTCATCGCGCTCCTCAAGGCCGCCGCTTACGGCTGGAAGCAGGAAACGCTTTCGAAAAACGCCGACGATATCCGCAAACTCGGCCTCGAACTTCACGAACGCGTCGCCTCCGTCGGTCGAAACCTCGACGACCTCGGCCAGCGTCTCACGCAAGCGGTCGAAGCGTACAATCGAACCGTTTATCAGACGGAAAGCCAGGTTCTCGTCACTGGTCGCAAACTCGAAAAACTCGGTGCCGGCAGCGAAAAGAAAATTCCCGAACCCCGCCTCGTTGAGGAAACACCCAAGACCCTCACCGCACCGGAATTCAAGGCGTAATACCATTCGCCTCTTGCATTTGGACTTTGGTAGGGCGCGACCGCCGAGCGCGCCGTGCCTGTAGCCGTGAGCGAGGTCGAACGGCTCGGCGAGGACGCCTCGCCCTACCACAGCTGCATGGCTCAAAAGTCTAATTGGGAGGGGACGTTGGTATAAGGATCGCTCTGAGCGCGCCGGGACAACGCGCTCCGCCAATGAACTCTTCTGAAGAATAAAGCCGGATTAGCGTTCATTCGCGTCCAGTCGCGGTTAAAAATCCGGGCAAACCCTTAATTCCCCTTCTCCGCCGGCTCTTGCTGATGCCGGTGCGCCCCCTGCGGCGTGAAAACAAGTTTATCAGGAATTTTTTCCCGTGGCGTGCAATCGTCCTCCACCGTGATTGACGTCTCCTCCGAGCTCGTGGCCAGAAACCGGGCCTTGACCGTCATGTAATCGCGGAAAAAACCCTGCGGCGTCGTTTTCACTTTCAGCTGCAGCGGCGCCTTGCCGATCGGGATTCCGTTCACGACAATAACCGCGCCGGATGGCTCGGAATCAATCGACATGACAAATTCATCTTTGGGTAGCGCCGGTGTCGAAACGACCGGCGGCGGCGGAACCATGCTCGTTGGTGCAGCCGGCGGCTTGGACGGCGACGCGGGTGGTTTTTTTTCCGGGACGGCGGCCGAGGTGGGCGGCGGCGCTTGAGGCGAAAGATTGGGCGGCGGCGGCGGGACGGATTTCGGCGCGGTCACGCAGCCGGACAGAAGCCAAATGAAGAGTGCAGAATGCAGAATGTAGAATGCAAAAGACCAGCCGGCCCAGGCCGGCCTCTGTATTCTGCATTCGCCATTCGTCATTCTGCATTTCATCTCATTCCCCCTCCACCCAGTTGCGCATGGCTTTGTGCCGGGAGTGCCGGCGCTTTTCCCCGACCATAATTGCTTTCTGCGTGCGGCTCCTTTGCCGTCCGCGCCGCCGCGCCAGTTCGCGCGCCTGCACGGCCGCGGCCGCTGCCGCGTGCCGCCGCGCTTCCAGTTTTTCGCACAACCCCGCCCAGGCCAGCACCCGGTTGGCCACCTGCGAACGCTCGCGCTGCATCCGCACCTCCACGCCGGTCGGCCCATGTCGCAACCACACGGTGGACGAGGTTTTATTGATTTTCTGGCCACCCGGGCCGGAGCCACGGATGAATTTCTCCTCCACATCTTCCGGGCGCACCCCCGCCGCGGCCAGCCGGCGTTGCAAAATATCGTCAAGTTGACTGAAGCCGTCTGCCATAGGTTGCATAAGAAGCTATCTAAAAACTCTGCTGAGTCGACGTTGCGATCAGAAGGCGCTTCCGCAAGGCGGCTCGGAAGGGGGTATCCTCGGAGAGGCTATCCCCTTCCGAGCTAACGCCGCGGAAGCGCCTTCTGACGCAACCCGCAGGGCTACATCGATTTGGGCCGGGAGCCGCGTTAGAGCTGTCGGGCAAGGCCTTCCAGGCATTGCACCGGCAGCTCCGCCTCGCTCGCGGCCCAAATCGTGTGTCGCGTCGGCCAGCATAGTTTTTAGATAGCTTCTAAGAGTGAAACCTATGCGGCTTGTTCCAGTCAAACCTCCCGGAAAACTTTCCCTCGCACCCCAGCTTCCAGCCCTTATTGAATAGCCCTTATCTATCCTATGCTTACCGGTCCCGCCTGGTCCCAAAAACTCCGCGAAGAAATCGGCAAGGCCGTCATCGGCCAGGATGCTGTCGTCGAGCGCCTGCTCGTCGCGCTCCTGGCCAACGGCCATGTGCTCCTCGAGGGCATGCCCGGCCTCGCGAAAACCCTCCTGGTCAGATCGCTGGGCACCGCGCTCGGTGTCCAGTTCGAGCGCATCCAGTTCACGCCCGACCTGCTACCGAGCGACGTCGTCGGCACGATGATTTTTTCGCCCAAAGACGGCACTTTCGCGCCGCATCGCGGGCCGATTTTCGCCAATCTCCTGCTGGCCGACGAAATCAACCGCGCGCCCGCCAAGGTGCAGAGCGCCCTGCTCGAAGGCATGCAGGAGCGCCAGGTGACCATCGGCGGCCAGACGCACCTGCTGCCGCGGCCGTTCTTCGTGATGGCGACCCAAAATCCCATCGAGCAGGAAGGCACCTACCCTCTGCCGGAGGCGCAAACCGACCGGTTTTTGTTCAAGCTCCTCGTCAATTATCCAAGCGCCGAGGAAGAAGGCAGCATGCTCGCGCGCTGGGGGCAGGTCACGCGCCAGCCCGAGCTCGCCGCCGTGTCCAGCAGCGAGGAACTGCTCGCGCTGCGGGCCGAGGTCGATAAGATCCACGTCGCTCCGGCCGTCCAGGGCTACATCCTCTCGCTCGTCCGCGGCACGCGCGTGCTGGCCGAGCCCACCGGCAACGGCACGCGCCCCACCCTCACCTTCGGCGCCTCGCCACGCGCTTCACTGGCGCTCTACCAAGCCGGCCGAGCCCTCGCCTGGTTGCGCGGGCAGGATTACGTCAGCCCCGCACTCGTGCAGGAGCTCGCCCCCGAAGTGCTTCGTCACCGCATCGGCCTCTCCTACGAAGCCGAGGCCGAGGAAATCACTCCCGACAAAACCGTCGCAAAGATTCTCCAAACCACGCCGGTGCCGGCCGGGAAAAACTGAAGGGCTGAGGCAGCAAAAGGCTGAATGACTGAAAACCTGAAGGACTGAAAATGAAACCCCCTTCTTCTGCTCGTGCTGATTCAGCCTTTCAGCCTTTCAGTTCTTCAGCCATTCCCGAGCAAGCTCCGCTTGCTCTCCTGCGCCGCCTCGAGTGGCGCGTGCGCCACGCCGTCGAGACCGTGCTAAGCGGCGAATATCGCTCGGCTTTCCGCGGCCGCGGCATGGAGTTCGACCAGGTCGTGAAATACGAGTTTGGCGACGACGTACGCGACATCGACTGGAACGTCACCGCGCGCCTCGGCGACCCATATCGGAAAAAATTCATCGAGGAGCGCGAAGTCACGCTGCTGCTCGTGTTCGAGGATTCGCCCAGCCTGCAATTTGGCTCCGCCGCGTTGTCCAAACGCGAGGCCCTGCTCGAGCTCGCCGGCCTCGTCATGCTCCTGGGCGCCGTCAACCGGGACCGCGTCGGCTTTGTTCACGCCACGCCGGACGGCCACATGTTTCGCCAACCCGTGCGCGGCCGCGGGCCCATCCTGCACGCCGCCTCGACGTTGCTCGGACGGCCCGCCCCTGAACTTTCAACTCCCGGATCCCTGCATTCAGCTTCCGCCAACGTTCCCTGGCGGTTGCTCCACCGCGCCATGCCCAAGCACACCATTCTCGTGTGGCTCGGCGACTTTCCCGCCCGGCCCGCGCCCGACGGCTGGCCGGTGTTCCAACGCCGCTACAACACCATGGGCTTCCGCGTGGACGACCCGTGGGAGCGCGCATTGCCGGCGGGTGGAACTTTCTCCGCGTACGACCCACTCGCCGGCCGCCTCGTCACCCTCGACGGCTCCCCCGCGCAACAAGCCGCGCACGCGCAATGGCGCGCGGCCCGCGAAGCCAGGTGGTCGGCGCTTTTTCCCGACCGGCGCAGCCGCCTCGTCGTGAGCACCGAGGAAGACCGTTTTGATGCGCTCGTGAGATTTTTCCGCGCCCGCATGACCGCGCGCTAACCGCGCGCTGACGCGGGCAAATCACAAACGCCAAGTGAGCAAATTCCAAAAAACCTTAATCCAGGGAAATCCCCAAAGGCATTTTGGCGCCTTCGTCATTGAGATTTTTTTGGGATTTGGACCTTTGGAGTTTGGAATTTTCCTATAAGTAATGGGTAACTTTATCTTCAAAGATCCCTGGTGGCTTCTGGCGCTGCTGCTCATCCCGCTGATGGTCTGGCTGCGGCAACGCCGCCATCTGCCCGTGCTGCTCGTGCCCTTTGCCGCCGCATGGCACCAGCCCTCGCTCGCCTCCCTTTCCCGCCTGCCCATCACCCTCGCCGGCGTCGGCCTCGCCTTGCTCGCCTGCGGGCTCGCCCGGCCGCAACGCGTGGACGGCAAACGCGAAGTCCGCTCACAAGGCTACGACATCATGCTCGCCATCGACCTTTCCGGTTCGATGCTCGCCGAGGATTACGTCAAAGACGACGGCACACGCCTCAGCCGCCTGGAAACCATCAAGCCGGTCATCCAGGCCTTCATCAACCGCCGTCCCGACGACCGCATTGGCATCGTGGTTTTTGCAAAAAACGCCTACACTCTTTCGCCCCTCACTTCCGACCACGACTGGCTCACCCGGCAGATCGAACGCATTCACATCAACCTCATCGATGCCGACGCCACCGCCATCGGCGACGGCCTTGGCCTCGCCCTCACGCGCCTCGACCAACCATCTCGGATCGAACAAGGCCGCCGCAAAGGCGCATTCGTCATCCTCCTGACCGACGGCGCCAACAACTCCGGCTCACTTGCCCCGAAGCAGGCCGCTGGCATCGCCAGTGCGCGCGGCATTCCGCTTTACACCATCGGCGCGGGCTCCAAAGGCTGGGCACCCATGCCCCAATTTGACGACGCCGGCCACAAAGTAGGCTACGTCCAGATTCCCGCCGACATCGACGAGGACGTGCTGATCGACATGGCCTCGATGACCGGTGGGAAGTTTTTCCGCGCGGCCGACACCGATACCATCCAACATGCCTTCACGGCCATCGACCGTGAGAAAAAAATCGAATTCCAGGCCGAGTCCCGCCTGATCACGACCGAATTTTTCCCCTGGTTCGCCGCACCGGGCGCCGCGTTTTTTCTCGCCGCCGCATTGTTCGTAAGACCGAGCCGAAAGGTGGCTTTAGCCTGACGCCTCAAAACCCCATGAATTTTTATTGGCCCCACCTTCTCTGGCTGCTCTTCGCACCCGCCGCGTTGCTGGCGTGGGAGGTGGTGCGGCGGCAGGGGGCGGGCGCGAACGCCCACCCAAAAATCCTCCGCGCCGAGGCCGGCCGGCACTCGCTCAACCTCACGCCTGACGCCTCTCGCCTCTCGCCTCGACATCAGGCGCGCTGGTGGCTGGCCGCCGGCCTCGTTCTCGCAGTGGTCGCACTCGCCCGTCCGCAATGGGGCCGGATCGAAGAACCTGTCTTCGGCCAGTCGCGCGAAATCCTCCTCGCCCTCGATCTCTCGCGCAGCATGAACTCGCCCGATGTGCGGCCCTCGCGCCTCGCCCGGGCCAAACTCCTCATCCAGTCGCTGCTCGACCGCCTGCAGGGTGAACGCACCGGCCTCGTGGTGTTTTCCGGCACGGCGTTCCTGCAGAGCCCGCTCAGCGCCGACTATGAAGTCCTCCGCCAGTTCCTACCCACCCTCGACACCAACTTTCTGCCCGAGGGCGGCACCAACTATGGCGAGCTCCTGCAAACCGCGATCGATTCTTTCAGCACCGACGGCAGCGCCGACCGCTATCTTATCATCCTCAGCGATGGTGAGGCCACCGACGACGACTGGCGGCCGCTCGTCGACGGGTTGAAGAAAAAAAACATCCGTGTCATCGGCCTCGGCGTCGGCACCACCGACGGCACGATGATCCCCGACGGCACCGGCGGTTTCGTGAAAGACGAGCGCGGCGCCGTCGTGCTGTCCAAGCTCGAAAGCTCGACCCTGCGCGAACTCGCCGAAAAAACCGGCGGCACCTATGCCGACGCCAGCACCTGGGTGGATTTGCCCGCCCTGCTTGACGCCACCATTGAAGCCGGCCATCGCGGCCAGTTCCACGAATCCACCCGCGTGCACCTGGCCGAACGTTTCCAATGGGCGCTCGCCCCCGCGCTGCTCTGCCTGCTCATCAGCTTCTGGCGCGAATTCCCCGTTCGCCCCCGCGCGCGCGACCTGAGACTCGACCCGGGAAACAGAAATCAGAGGTCAGAAGGCAGAGGTCAGAAAGCAGAGAATGTATCCGCCGGTGCAAGCGTAGCTGCCCTCTGCCTTCTGACTTCTGCCTTCTTCCTCCTGCCCAGCCTCTGTCCAAAAGCCTCGGCCGCTGAAAACGACACCACCGTGGCCGATTCGCTCACCAAAGTCGTCGGCCATCTCTCCGCGCAGGATTCGGCCAATGCGCACGACTGGGCCAACCTCGCGCAGACCACCGTCACCTACGGCCAGCGTTTGCAAGGCACGCAGCAGCCCGTGCCCGCGGGCCCCGTGCGCGACGCACTCGCCGCGGTGGACGCCGGCGAAACCCTCGATGCCAATGCCGCCGACTGGTCAAAACTCCGCCGCGACCTTGCCGCTCTCCTAAAAAATTCCGAAGAAAAAAAGCCGCCCCAGCAGCAGCAAAAACAGCCGCAGCCGCAAAAGAACGATTCCGATCAAAACCAGCAGGATGCTCAACCAAAGCAGTCTTCCGGCGGGAAATCACCACCGGACAAATCGCCGCAAAACAAGTCCCAGCAATCGAAGGGAAATAACCCCGAAAAAAATCAGCAGGGCTCGCAGCAAAACCCGTCTTCCCACGGCCAGTCGCAGCAAAACCCCGGCCCGTCCGCCTTCGGCGACATGAAGGAAAATCCGCCCACGCCAGCCCAGTCCCAGCCGCAGCCCAGCCAGGCCCGTGAACTCCAAAAATTTGGCGGCGTGCCTGAAAAAAAAGCCCCTGATGCGGCAGCCGACGATCCTCTGCTCGCCGTGCCGCTGCAAAAACTCGAACAGCTTAAACAACAGGATTCCCCCGCCGCCATTTATCAATTGTTGCGCGGCGAAAACAAGCCCGCCCCCGCCTCCAACGGAAAAAACTGGTGATACCTATGCGCACTTTTTTACTTCTGCTTGTCGCTTCGCTTCTCGCCGCGGCCGCCCACGCACAAAGCGCCCATTGGGAACCTTCCGGCGGCACCCTCGCGTTCGACCAGGACAACGAGCTCAAACTCGTGTTCGACAACTGCACGCCGAAGGACGATTCGGTGAAACCGCCGCCGGTGGCCGGCCTGCAACTCGACATTGCTTCGCGCAGCAACGGCTTTTCGATGATCAACGGCCAGTCGAGTTCGAGCTACACGATCGCCTATCTCGCCCATCCCACAAAAAACGGGGCGCTGCAGCTGCCCGGCTTCTTCGTCGCCACCGACAAAGGCGACGTCCGCGTGCCCGCCGTTTCCTTCGACGTGGACAATTCCGCGGCCGCGGGCAACAGCGGCTCCGACCCCACGCCCTCGATCGCTGACGCCGCCCGCGCGAAACTGGCGCCCGCCAGCGGCGAATTTTGGGCCGGCGAAGTTTTTCCCATCCGCTACACGCTCGACCTTGTGCGCCGTTATCGCCCGCAGGGCATTGGCGATCTTCAGTGGTCGCTCCCGCCCATCACCGTCGAGGACTGGTCGAAACATGAGGAATTCGAGACCAGCGTGAACGGCGAGCCGCACCTTGACGTCGCCTACAAGACACGCGGCTATGCCAGGACCCCCGGCGAAATCACGCTCCCGCCCGTGCGCCAGCAGGTGCAGCTCGCGGTCGGCGGCTCGCCCTTTGATTCATTCTCGTTCGCGTTCCCCAGCCTCGTGAATCGCAACGTCACGAGCAACGCGCCGACGCTCACCATCAAGCCCCTGCCGCCCGCCCCATCCAATTTCAGCGGCGCGGTCGGCCAGTTTGGATTTACGGCGAAAGTCGTGCCCACCACCGTCGCCGTCGGCGAGCCGATCACCTGGACGCTGGCGCTCACCGGCACGGGCAACTGGCCCGACATCACCGGGCTGCCTTCGCGCGAAGCATCGCAGGATTTCCAAGTCGTGTCGTCCAAACCCAAGCGCGAGTTGAAAAGCGGCACCCTTTTCGATGCCACGCTCAGCGAAGACGCCGTGCTCGTGCCCGGCAAGCCCGGCTCTTACACCCTGCCACCGGTGAGCTTCACTTATTTCGATCCCGTGGCCGGCAGCTACAAAACCGTCACGACGGACAGTTCCGAGATTACCGTGACACCGGCAGCTGAAAACCAAACCAGCCAGCCGCAGGCCAACGGTGCTGCGCCAACCACCGGGCTCAATTTGAAATTGCCCGGCCCGCCCACGCCGCCCGCCGCCATCCCTCGCGAACCGCTGGACGGCACCGCGAACGCGCCGATTCCGTGGAGCGCGCGCAGCTTCATCGCCATCCTCGTCGCGCCCTTTGTGCTCCTGCTGCTTTTCTGGCTCGGCCTCGCCCTGCGCCGGGCCCACCTCACCGATCCGCGCCGCGCGGAACGCGAAGCCTATGCCCGCCTCGCGGCCACGCTGGCCCAACTTCGCTCCGCCACCGATGCCGCCGCCCGCACCCGCCTGTTGCTCGACTGGCAGCACGATACGGCCATCCTCGCCCGGCTGCATCACGCCGCGCCAGCCGCCGAAGCCCTCGAGGACCAGACTTGGCAACAGCTCTGGCGCGAAACCGAGCACGCGCTCTATGCCGCCGACAACCCGCTGCCCGCCGACTGGCTCGCGCGCGCCGCCACGGCCCTCGCCGCCCGGTCTGCACCGGGATTTTCGCCAGCTTCGCTTTTGCTCCCCCGCAATCTGCTGCCCTTCGCCGTGGCCCTGGCGGTTTTGTTCGTTGGCGTGAACTTCCCGCGCCTCGCGGCTGACGACACCTCCCAACCCGCGCCTCCCATCCGGCATCTCACCGCCAGTGAAGCCACCGCGGCATATCGCTCCGGCGATTTCGCCGCCGCCGAAGTCGGCTGGCGCGACGCACTTGCCCTGGCGCCGACCAACTGGATCGCACGCCACAACCTCGGCCTCGCGCTGGCCCAGCAGGACCGCTGGCCCGAAGCCGCCGCGCAATGGAGCGCCGCCTTCGTGCAACATCCGGCAAACGACATATTGCGCTGGAATCTCGCACTCGGCTACGAACACGCCGGTTACGTTGCCTCCGACCTCGTCGCTTTCACCGCGCCCGGCCCGCTGCAGCTGCTCGCCCGGCTCGCCTCGCCCGCCGAATGGCAGCGCCTGCTCGCCGCCGCCGCCACGCTCGCCGCCACCGCCCTCGCGCTGCTCCTTGCGCGCGGCTACGGGTTGGTCGGCTCATGGGCAAAATTTGCCGCGATCTTTGCGCTCGTACTGGCCCTGGTCGCTGCGGGTGCCGCGGGCGCGGGCATCCATGCTTATGGCCAGGCAGCTGACGCGCGCACCGCGCTGGTCTGGCGCAGCGCCACGTTGCACTCGATCCCGACCGAAGCCGGCACCACGCAGAAAACCTCGCCGCTCCCCGCCGGCAACCTCGCGGTGGTGGACAAACCTTTCCTCGGCTGGTCCCGCCTCGTCTTCGACAACGGCCAGACCGGCTGGGTGCGCACCGACGACCTGGTCAGCTTGTGGAAGTAATTAATTTTCTTTGTGGTCGCGGTGAGGGCACCCCGCCCACAAAGAAAATTAATCACTGCCAGATCGCGTCGGGCTTGAACGGCACGGGCTTCTCGAGCTGTGACCAGACTTCGTTCACCGTTTTTGCCACCGTGAACAGGTCGTGCACGGTGGGCGACATGAACCCCTCGCCCGCCACGCGTGCGAAATATTTCAGCAGGTCGTCATAAAACCCATCCTGGTTCAAAAGCACAACCGGCAGGTTGAGGCGGTTGAGATAGCGGAGGGCCACGATTTCGGAAAATTCCTCCAGCGTGCCCAGGCCGCCCGGCAGCGCGACGAAGGCCGAGGCGCGTTCTTCCATCCGTTTCTTGCGCTCGCGCATGGTTTCCACGGTCACGAGTTCGTCGGCTATGGTGTAGGCCAGCTCGCGCGACTTCATGAACTCGGGAATGACGCCCACGACATAGCCGGCGCTGGCTTTGACCGCGCGGGCCAGCACCCCCATCGATCCCACGCAGCCGCCGCCATAAACCAGCCCCCAACCGCGCGCTGCCATGCCGCGACCCAACTCCTCCGCTGCAGCATGGTATTTCGCATCGATCAGGTCGCTGGAAGAGCAATAAACGCAGAGTAGTTTGGGCATGGGGAATCTTGAACTGCTAAGTTCGCGGGAAGCTATTTCAAAATTAATGAACCTCGGATTCTAAAGGACAGACCTCTCAAGGTAGTGGAGCGGGGCGGGGGGGGATTCCGTTTGTAACGTAATACGTTACAAACGGAGATCGTCACTTTTCACTCTGGCCGTAACCCAATAGGTTACACTTTGCTTTCCGGATCGCAGACAACATGAGACTGGTGGATCACGCTTTGAGCGAAGGCAGGAATCCCCTTTGTAATATAATACGTTACAAACGAGATCGTCCCTTCTTCCTCTGAAAGCAGCCCCATAGGGTACACTTTGCCAAAGCACACCGTTTTCCATCAGTGAAAATAAGTGGAAATCAGTGGTCAAAAAGCCTCCACGCCGATCAGGATGGGAGAAAATCAGTGGTTAAGAACCCTTCATATCGCGGGCGTCTCGCGCCCTCGCCCACCGGGCATCTGCATCTCGGCCATGCACGCACCTTTTCGTTCGCCGCCGGGCGCGCCCGCGCCGCCGGCGGAGCGCTCATCCTGCGCAACGAAGACCTCGACGCCATGCGTTTCCGCCTGGATTTCGTGGCGACGATGCTCGAAGACCTGCGCTGGTTCGGCTTCGACTGGCAGGAAGGCCCCGACATCGGCGGCCCGCACGCGCCTTACAACCAGAGCGAGCGCCGCCCGGTCTATCGCGCCGCACTGGAACAACTCCACGCCGCGCGGCTGATTTTTCCCTGCACGCGTTCGCGGCGCGACGTGCTCGAAGCCGCCAGCGCCCCGCATGAAGGCGGCGGCGAAAATGACGAGCCGGTTTACCCCGCGCAATTCCGCCCGCCCGCCGATGCGCCGCTGCCGCCGCTCGGCGAAAAAATCTCCGTCAACTGGCGCCTGCGCGTGCCCGATGGCGAGGAGGTTTCTTTTGTCGACGGCCGCCTCGGCCCGCAACGCGCCGTGGCCGGCCGCGACTTCGGCGACTTCCTCGTCTGGCGCAAGGACGATGTGCCCAGCTACCAGCTCGCCTGCGCGGTGGACGACGCGGCCATGCGCATCACCGAAGTCGTGCGCGGCGCCGACCTCGTCACCTCCACCTTCCGCCAGCTCCTGATCCATCGCGCGCTCGGCCTCACCCCGCCGGCATTTTATCACTGTGAACTCATGACCGACGAAAGCGGGGTGCGCCTCGCCAAACGCCACGATGCGCTCAGCCTGCGCACCCTGCGCGAAAACGGAATCACCCCGGCGCAAATCATCGCTGGATTTTTTCCCGCGGATCACGCGGATAAACGCGGATGAGGAAGCATTTATCCGTGGCCATCCGCGCCATCCGCGGTTAAATTTTTTCATCGTGAAAATCGGCGTCATCAACATTTCCGACCGCGCCGCCGCCGGCGTCTATGAAGACACGCCCGGGCAGGCCGTCGTCGCGCTGCTGCGCGGGTGGCTCACGACGCCGTTCGAGCTCGAATACAAAATCATTCCCGACGAGCGCGACGCCATTGAAGCCGAGCTGCGCCGCCTGGCCGACGAGGCCGGCTGCTGCCTCGTCGTCACCACCGGCGGCACCGGCCCTGCACCGCGCGATGTCACGCCCGAGGCCACCACCGCCGTGTGCGAAAAAATGCTGCCCGGCTTTGGCGAACTCATGCGCTCGGCCTCGTTGAAATTCGTGTCCACCGCGATTCTCTCTCGCGCGGTCGCCGGCATCCGGGGAAAGACGCTCATCGTCAACCTGCCGGGCCGGCCGAAGGCGATCCGCGAAAACCTCGAGGTCGTTTTCCCGGCCATCCCCTACTGCATTGATCTCATCGGCGGCCCGCGGCTCGAGACCAACGAGACGGTGATGAAATCATTCCGCCCAAAAATTTAAGCTGCAATATTTGCAGCTTAAATGGCCGCGCGGTTCGCCGCGGAAGCGAGCGCTGATTGCGCGCGGACCTTGGCCGGAGCCAACGCCGGGCCATTTTGCGGCGGCACCGGCTTCGGCAACTCGGCGGCAATGCCTTTGGCCGTGTAGCCCGAGCCGATCAGAAACAGGACTCCACCCATGAATTCGAGCCAAACATCGGCCACATGGCCAAACGCGACATCGGGCGGCGCAACCGCCGGCGCCAACTCCGGCAGCATGACCATCGCAAGACCGAGCACAAAAAATCCAAGAGCGTGGAGAATGTTCATGATGATAACGCGGTTCAGGCTGAAGTAAGCTGGCTTTGTGCCAGTTGCCAATGTTTCACAAAACACTTTGCCTAACAGACTGTTATGGTGTAATTTGCTGGATCGGAAAAACTTGCTTCTTGCAATCGGCATGACTCCAGCACGGACAGCCATGCAAGCTGCCGATCAGAGCGGCGAGGGAAAGGATTTCTCGATCCATGTTTAGGGGACACAACGGCAGGCAAAATAGCATTGCCATCAAACGCAAATGTTTTGCAGAAATACGCCCCCGTCCGGCCTCCCTTTAATTCCAATTGAACTATCCAAGGGGACCCGGCTTTCGCTGCTTTGAGAAAAGCCGGCGGAAATTGCAGGGAAAAGAAAACAACCATCCATCCGAAAGATAACTCATATGCCAAATGCAAATGTACATTATGTCACATGGATCTCACGCCGGCGACGCCATCACGGAAGCGCCTCGGCCGACATTGCACCGCCTCCGCCACCCAGCGTACTGACTCCCGGGGACACCTTTCAGCCCCCTTGGGCGCCGCCGACCATCTCATGGACTGACGGCACCGGCATGCACAGCGCGAATTTCGCGTTCTGGTCGGTGACGGGCGGCGCGAACGGCCCGTACTTCTCAACCGCCAACACCGCACCGAGCGCGATCGCCGGAAGCACGGATATCACGGCCACGGCTTGGTATATCGATGGAGGCAGTGGCCCTCCCGGCCCGCCGGGTGTTTGGATCGACGCGTTTGACGTCTCCATTGGCGACTTCGTCGATGACGATTTTGTCGCGGTACAGCCCGATGATGCAGGCCACACCCTCACCGCCCAAGCCAACAACGACGGCTTCGTGCCCACCGCCTCAACAGAGGATATCCAGGCCTATAACTCGCTCCCAATCGAGGGAGTGCCGTTCAGCGCCTGGAATGTCTTTGTGGGAACCGAGAGCGTAACCAACCGGGATCTCAATACGACGGTCAATTCCAACGCCATCGCATTTGCCTTCTATCAAGCTACCTCGTCTCCCGGGCCGGTAAAACCGCCCCAAGTGGCGGCCGAGTGGACCTGGGTGTCTTATGGTGTCATGGTTGACGGGGGCGGACCGACTGGCCGCGGCCCGGTGGATCCGTGGAACCCATTCCTCCGGCAGCTTGCGGCCGGACTGGCCATGGCCGATGTCGCCAGCAAGGTGGATGCGAAACTGCGCAGCGACGTGCTCGGGCTTGCGGCCAAGCAAGTGACGCTCGCAGCGGCCAACATCGCAAAACAAATGCAGTCATTTGGCGCAGGGAAAAGCGCCTGACCTTCCTTTGCCTGCGGTGAACGGTTGTTCGCCGCAGGTAAATGAAATTTTGGCCATCAGGGTGGTGCCCAGATCTTGGGCACCACCCTTCTTTGCGAAAGCCGCAGAAACATCCCGACGGGGACCTGCAGGTCACAGGTCGCCCAGTTGCGGACGCAGCACAATCTCCTCGACCACCGTGCGACGGCTGAGCCGATAGATATCGAGAAAGACGCGCGCCACATCTTCTGCTGGCATCAGTCGGTCGGCCGACACGCCGCTGCCGGCCCACGAGGGCGACCACGTCGCGCCGGGCAACACCGCGGTGACGCGCACGCCTTTCTGTTTCAATTCCTCGCGCATGACACTGGCGAGGCCGAGCACGCCGTGCTTGGCCGCGCCATAGGCGGCCATGCCAGGCAGCGCCTTGAAGCCGGCGACAGAGCCCATGATAAAAATATCCCCGCGACCGCGCCGCGCCATCGCCGGGGCCAAGGCGCGCGAAACGAGAAATGCGCTGCGCAGGTTGGCCGCGAACATTTCGTCGAATTTTTTCGCCGGCGTTTCGAGAAACGGCGCGCCAAAAAACTGGCCGGCGTTGTTGATGAGCACGTCGACGATGCCTAACCTTTTTCGCACCGCCCCGGCGAGCGCCGCCACCGCCGCCGCATCGGCAACATCGCAGGGGAAAACCGCAGCCGAAGCGCCAAGCTTTTCGCAGGCGCGCGCGACGGAACGGAGGTTCTTTTCGTTGCGCGCCACGAGCGCGAGCCGGCAGCCGCGGACCTCGCGCGCGAAGGT
>DATMNP010000084.1:0-4051 GCA_035568935.1 Opitutaceae bacterium
AGGCCAGTCCCAACGACTCGAGGACGACGACCAAAATCCCGAATACAATAAAAAGCACGCCGAGCAGGCCGGCCTCATAACGTTCAATCCGGTTTAGATTGAACCGGTCGAATCCGCGCAGCGTCAGCCAGGTAAACAGGGTCATGGCGCCCACCGTGGCCACCGCCAGCACTGCGCTGAGCAGGCAAAACCCCTTCCAGCCGAACGGCACGCCAAGCAAATAAATCGGCAAAAATGCTTCGCAGGGCGAGAGCGTCAGCATTGCAAACAGTCCACCGATCACCGTCCAGTCGCTCTTGGCGGTCAGCGCACGGTCCTGGATTTTCTCGTCCCAATGGGCATGGCCATGCTCGTGCTGGCTCGCCGCGGACTCATCGCCCTCACCGGCGTGGTGGTCATGGCGACAGGAGGTGCCGTGCCGCCACTGCCGCCAGCAGAAGTAAAGACCGATCGCGACCAGCAGCCCGCCCAACATCCACGGGAAAAGACTGCCCGTTTTTTCATCGAGCTTGAAGCCAAACCACGCAATGCAGAAGCCCAGCAGGGTGTTTGTCGCCAAATGGCCGCTGCCGGCCAGGAGCACAATTCCCAGGGTTTTTTTTCGAGTCCACCGGCGCGTCCGCCCGACGAACACAAAGGGCAGCCAGTGTGAAGGAATCGCCGCGTGGCGGAACGCCGCGACAAAACCAGCAAGTGCAATCGTGGTGAGGATGGTTGAATTCATGTAGCCGGCAGGACAGCGAGCTATCGTTGGCTTGGGCCCGGCTGTCGAACGTGAACTCTAGCAAAGTCGTCAAGGGCTGGATTGTCACTGGTCGTCGTTGGTAATTTGTAATTGGTATTTGATGGTGGCTGACACTTCGATGTTGGGTGTTGAATGTTGGATGTTGGACGTTCAAGGAGATGACTTGATTCTTGATACCTGAAACCTGGCCCTTGTTACTTGTTCCTATCACGCCATGCCTCCCGACGTCGCCGCCGTTAAAAACTACCTGCTTTCGTTGCAGGACAGGATCTGCGCCGCCTTCGAGGCGGAAGATGGCGGCGCGCGTTTTCGCGAGGACGCCTGGCAACGCCCCGAAGGCGGCGGCGGACGCACCCGCGTGCTGGCCGATGGCGCGGTCTTCGAAAAAGCCGGCGTAAATTTTTCCCATGTGCGTGGCGCGGCCCTGCCGCCCTCCGCCACCGCCCACCGGCCCGGCATTGCCGGACAACCCTACGAAGCGCTCGGCCTTTCCATCGTCGCGCATCCGCGCAACCCCTACGTGCCCACCAGCCACGCCAACGTCCGCTTCTTCATAACCAATCCCTCGCAAGCAAATCCCATTCGTCATTCCTCATTCGTCATTCCTCATTCCGGTGCAGCCGGCGCGACTAGGGTCGCGCCGGCTGCACCGGAATGGTGGTTCGGCGGCGGTTTCGACCTCACGCCGTACTACGGTTTCGAGGAAGACGCCGTGCACTGGCACCGCACCGCGCAGGCGGCCCTTGCACCTTTCGGTCCCACGCTCCACCCGTGCTTCAAAAAATGGTGCGACGATTACTTTTTCCTCAAGCACCGCAGCGAACCGCGCGGCATCGGCGGACTGTTTTACGACGACTTCAACGAATTGGGTTTCGAGCGCAGCTTCGCTCTCACCCGCAACATCGGCGACGCCTACCTCGCCGCCTACCGGCCGATCGTCGCCCGCCGCAAAGCCACGCCCCACGGCGAACGCGAACGGCAGTTCCAGCTTTATCGGCGCGGCCGGTACGTCGAGTTTAACCTCGTGCATGACCGCGGGACGCTTTTCGGCCTGCAAAGCGGCGGGCGCACCGAGTCGATCCTGATGAGCCTGCCACCGCTCGTGCGCTGGGATTACGACTGGCAGCCCGAGCCCGGCTCGCCCGAGGCGCGACTCCACAACGTTTTCCTCAAGCCTCGCGACTGGGCCAACCAAGGATGAACCACGGAGACACAGAGGCCACAGAGATAATGGATTGATGTGGGAGCGGCTTTATGCCGCGACTTTAGTATAGCATCACCTCTCGTCGGGGCATAAAGCCCCTCCCACCTTTTCAAACCGGCCCATTTCCCAAAACTGCTTGATTGGAACTCCGTGTTCTCTGTGTCTCTGTGGTTCAAATAATGACCTCCCGCGAACGCTTCCTCACCGCCTGCGCCTGCCAGCCGCTCGACCGCCCGCCGGTCTGGCTTATGCGCCAGGCGGGCCGTTACCTGCCCGAGTACCGCGCGCTGAAGGAAAAGCATTCGTTCCTTAAAATGGTCCGCACGCCCGCCCTGGCCGCCGAGGTCACGCTCCAGCCGCTGCAACGCTTTGCCTTCGACGCCGCGATTTTATTTTCCGACATCCTCGTCGTGCCCGAGGCGCTCGGCCAGGGCTACCGCTTCCGCGACGAAGGCGGCATTGCCATGGACTTCGCGCTCACCTCGCGCGCCGATATCGACCGCCTCGCGCCAGCCACCGCGATACCGGAGAAACTCGCCTACGTCGCCGGCGCGCTCGAGCTGCTGAAAACCGAACTGGCCGGCCGCACCGCCTTGCTCGGTTTCGGCGGCGCGCCCTGGACGCTCGCCTGCTACATGCTCGAAGGCGGCGGATCCGACACCTTTTCGCGCGCCAGGGATTTTTTCCGCACCGACCGCGCCGCGTTCGACGCGCTCATGGAAAAACTCACCGCCGCGCTCATCGAATATTTCCGCCTGCAGATTCGCTCCGGCGCCGATGCCATCCAGATTTTCGACTCGTGGGGAGGTTTGCTCGCCGGTGCCGATTACGAAGCCGCCTCGCTCCGCTGGATTCGCGAAATCATCGCCGCGCTGCCGCGCGAATTCCCGGTCATTCTTTTTGCAAAGGGCGCCGGCGCCCAGCTTCGTGAGCAAAGCGCCACCGGAGCCCGCGTGCTGAGCCTCGATTGGACCATGGATCTGCGCACCGCCCGGGCGCAGTTGCCCTCCAACATCGCCCTGCAGGGCAACCTCGATCCGCAGTTGCTCACCACTACACCCGACGGCGTGCGCACCGCGACAACGCACCTGCTCGAGTCGCTCCGCGGGACCTCCGGCCATATCTTCAATCTCGGCCATGGCCTCACGCCCGAGGCGCGCCTCGACTGCGTCGCCGCGCTCGTCGAAACCGTGACCACATGGAAATGAGAGCATAAGAAGCCCATGCTTATTACGGTTCACTTTCAGATTTTCGAGGCAGGGCGGGACCGCCGGGCCCGCCGCGATTTATTGCTGGGAATGCCGAAATCGGCGCGCCCGGCGGTCGCGCCCTACCCGCGCCGCCGCGCGAAACAGTCCCACACACCCTGTGGCCAATCCTCATAATCCCAATGCCAGGCGCATCGCCATCATCGGCGGCGGCATCACCGGCCTGACGGCCGCCTGGCGCCTGCATACGCGCGGCCACCACGTGCGGCTGTTCGAGGCCGATGCCCGGTTTGGCGGCGCCGTGCGCAGCGAGCGCATCGACGACTGGCTCGTGGAAGCAGGCCCGAACTCGCTGCATTTGAACTCACCCGCCATCGCCGCCGTGTTGGGTGAACTCAGCCTCAAATCGAAAATCCTCGCCGCCAATCCCGCGGCTAAAAACCGTTACATCGTCCGAGGCAACCGCCTGCGTGCGGTGCCGCTTTCGTCGCCCGACCTGCTCACCTCGCAGTTGTTCTCAACCCCCGCCAAACTGCGCATTCTCGCCGAACTTTTTGCCCGCCCACGCAAGCGCACCGATGACCTCAGCCTGGCTGCCTTTGTGCGCGAGCACTTCGGCCAGGAGTTTGTCGATTACCTGCTCGATCCGTTTGTCTCCGGCATTCATGCGGGCGACCCGAAAAAACTTTCCGCGTGCCATGCCTTTCCGCAGCTGGGGGAACTCGAGTGCACCTACGGTTCGCTCCTGCGCGGACACGTCACCTTTGCCCGCAAACGCCGGGCGCGCGGCGAACCGGCGCCGCAGCTCATTTCATTTGCCGAGGGCCTGCAAACGCTCACGAACGCCCTCGCTCTCGCCCTGCCATCCCATACGGTCGAGCGGCGCGTAAAGAT
>DATMNP010000085.1:0-12301 GCA_035568935.1 Opitutaceae bacterium
TTGACGTCGGGCGAGTTGATTTCGGCGAGGGCGGAGTAGAGCGTCATCGACTTGCCGGAGCCGGTGGGGCCGCAGTGCAGGATCATGCCGTAGGGCTGGCGGATGCAGGCGCGGTACTTGGCGAGGTTTTCGTCGGAGAAGCCGAGGGCGGTGAGCGGCAGCGTCGATTTCTGCTTGTCGAGGATGCGCATGACGACCTTCTCGCCGAAATTCATCGGGCCGGTGGCGACGCGCAGGTCCACATCGATGTTTTTCTTGGTGTATTTCTTGAAGACGATGCGGCCGTCCTGCGGGAGGCGGCGCTCGGCGATGTCGAGGTTGCACATGATCTTCAGTCGGGTGACGAGGGAATTGGAGGCCTGCTTGGGCAGGCGGAGTTTTTCCTGCAGGTTGCCGTCAATGCGGTAACGGATGAGAAGGTCTTTTTCCTGCGGCTCGATGTGAATGTCGGACGCTCCGGCGATGTAGGCGTCCTCGATGATGCGGTTGGCGAGCTGGATGATGGGCGCGGATTCCTCATCCTCAAGGTCGCCGGCACTGGCATCGAGGTTGGTGCCCTCGGCATAGGCGGTGGAGATGCTTTCGGCGACCCGGTCGATATCGACGTCGCCGGAGGAGAGCAGCTTGGAGTCCTTGAAGAACTTTTTGATCAGCATCTCAATGAGCGTGGCCGGGGCGACGCGCACTTCCTCGATCATGAGCTCGGTCGCCTCCTGGAACGCGTCGCGCTTGGCGTGATCCAGCGGATTGGTCATAAGCACGGAAAGGGCCCCGTCCTCGAGCCGTTTGACCGGGAAAACACCCTCGCGACGGATGATGGCTTCGCCCACGACCTCGATGAGCTTCTCTTCGGCATCGACTTCGTCCAGCTTGGTCACGAGCGGCAGGTCGGTGAGCCGGGCGATGAATTTCGCGGTGTCCTCGGCACTGAGCTGGAATTTCGGGTCCAGCATGCGGTGGATGAGGGTGGCGGAATATTCGGCGACTTCCTGCAGGAGCGCGAGGTCGCGCTGGGTGAACTCGCCATTGGTGCCGGCGGAGGGCTCCTTGTTGAGCACCTGGATGGCGCCGATGACGACCGTGGTCTTGAGCGGCACGGTGAGCATCGATTGCACCTCGAAGCCGGTGGTTTTCGCCATCGAGAGCAGCGAAGACGCGTCGGGGCTTTTCTTGGTGAAAAAGAGCGGATGGCCGGAGGCGATGACCTTGCCGACGTTGCCGGTGCCGAGAGGAAGCTTGGTGGTGAGCAGCTTCTCGCCGAGCTTCTGGAAATGTTCGGTGGAGCCGGGTTTGCCGGTCGAGAGGGTGGGCGAGTAGTAAACGTGCTTGAACGTGATGTCGTTGCCCTCGACGATGTAGATCGTCATCGACTGCGCCTGCAGCGCCTCGACGACCTTTGACGCGGTGAGCTCGACGACCGAGTTGATGTCTTCGCGGCTCGGCGCAGGCTTGGAGATGATTTTGATCAGGAGCGAACGACGGAGGGTGTTCGCAAGTGAAGAATTGGCCATGGCTGGAAAAGCGCGGTGGGGAGAAGACGCGAGTACGGCACGCAAAATGCCATTGCGCACCACCGCCCGCAATGAGAATTACGCTATACTGGGTCCCATGGGATATCCGCTCTTGTCCATCCGTATGTTTTCCTGGCTAAAAACGCTTTTCAACCGCAGGGACGACACGGCTTCGGCCGGTGCGGCCGGCGAATGTGCCGCGGCCGAATTTCTTCAGCGCGAGCACGGCTTTGTCGTCGTCGCGCGCAACTGGCGCAGCCCGCGCGACCGGCGCTACGAACTCGACTTGGTGTGCCGCGATGGTGACGTGCTCGTCTTTGTCGAGGTGAAGACGCGTGCGGCCCATGCGCTGGTGCCGGGGTATGATGCGATCAAGGCGCGCAAGAAAAAAGCCCTGCGCCGCGCGTGTGCGACCTACCTTCGCGCGCTGGGCCCGGCGCAACCGCGAACCTTTCGCTTCGACGTCGTCGAAGTCGCCACCCACGCCGCCGGCGGCCCGCCCGAGGTGCGCCATTTCGAGAACGTGCCGCTGTTTCCGAAAAACTTTGGGTGAAGCAGGTAGTTAGTAGTTGGTATCGGGATTTAGTCAGAACCGTGATCCGTAGCCACTGACCACCAATTACAAACTACCAAATACTAATTACAAAAGGCAACGACACGGCTTTTCTGGCACCAATGACAAAGGATCCGCCTTTGCCCCTTCGGCAGGCTCAGGGCTTCGGCGGACAGGCAAATGACAGAGGAAAATCGCATTTCCCCTTGCCTCGTTCCGCCAATGCCCAAACTTTTCTCCGCCATGGCTGAATCACAACGTCATCCCTTTTTGCAGGGCCTCAGCAAACACCGCGGCGCGCCGCCCACGGTCGTCGTAATTTTTGGCGCCTCGGGCGACCTCACCGCCCGCAAGCTCATCCCCGCGATCTACAACCTCGCGGCGGACAACCTCCTGCCGGCCGACTTCCACCTGGTCGGTTACGGCCGCAAGCCCATTCCCGACGCCGAGTTTCAAAAAATGGCGTCCGAGGCCATTCGCGAGTTTTCGCGCCGCGAGCTCAATAACGACATCTGGGGCCACGTCGCCGCCAATACCAGCTACGTTGCCGGCGGCTACGACGAGAAGCCGGCCTTCGACCGCCTCGCCCAGCACATTGCCGCCATCGAGAAAAAGATCGGCCGGGAGATCCAGCCGCTCTTCTACATCTCGACGCCGCCGACGGTTTTCACTCCCATCCTGCTCAACCTCGGCGCGAGCGGCCTCGCCGGCAAATACCTCGGCCAGGCGCACCAGGCAAAAGTCATCATTGAAAAACCCTTTGGCCGCGACCTGGCCTCGGCCCACGCGCTCAACGGCACCATCCGCAGCGTGTTCGCTGAACACCAAGTTTATCGCATCGACCATTATCTCGGCAAGGAAACGGTGCAGGATCTCCTCGTGCAGCGTTTTGCCAACGCCATTTTCGAGCCGCTCTGGAACCGCAATTTCGTCGACTCCGTCCAGATCACCGTGGCCGAACAGGTCGGTGTCGAGGCCCGCGCCGGCTACTACGAACAGAGCGGTTGCCTGCGCGACATGATCCAGAACCACACGATGCAGCTGCTCGCGCTCACGGCGATGGAGCCGCCCGTGTCGCTGGATGCCGAGGCCGTGCGCGACGAAAAGGTGAAAGTCTTGAAAGCCATCCAGCCGCTCGCGCTTGGACCGGGCGGCGACGTCGTCCGGGCGCAATACGCCGCCGGCATGATGGGCGGCAAGCAAGTGACCGACTACCTCAAGGAGCCGGGCGTCAACCCGGAGTCCGGCACCGAGACCTATGCCGCGATCCGTCTCTCGATCAACAACTGGCGCTGGCAGGGCGTGCCGTTTTACCTGCGCTCGGGCAAGCGCCTCGCGCGCCGCGTCTCGGAAATCGCCATCAACTTCAAGTGCCCCCCCGGCACGCTCTTCGCCGAGGGCCACAAGTTCGACCTCGCCTGCAACACCCTCGCATTCCAAATCCAGCCCGACGAGGGCCTCAGCCTTGTCCTCAACGGAAAAATCCCCGGCCTCGAGACGCGCACCCAGCCGGTGAAAATGAATTTCCGCTACAGCACGACCTTTGGTTCCAATACGCCCGAGGCCTACGAACGACTCGTGCTCGATGCGATGATCGGCGACGGCACGCTCTTCATCCGCGGCGACGAGGCCGAGACCTCGTGGCAGCTCTACACGCCGGTGCTGGAAAGTTGGGTTGCGGCCGGCCGCGAGGGCATGGACGGCTATCCCTCCGGTTCATGGGGCCCCGCGGGCGCCGACGCGCTGCTGGCCCAAAGCGACCATGCGTGGCGTCAACCCTGACGCCGCGTTGCACGCGGAATGACAAATGGCGAATGATGAATGACGACGGTCCAATGCATCCAGAAACCAAAAAACGCGACGCACATTTTTCCCCAATATTGAAGGAAGCATTCGTCATTCGCCATTCGTTATTTGCCATTTCCTGACATGTCTTCCGTTTTTCAAGCTCTTCCCGGCCTCGACATTGAAGTTGGCTCCATCTCCAGCAGCCTCGACCGAATGTGGGATGACACCGCCGCGAAAGGTGGCGCCGCGCCGACCGATTTCAAGGCTACCCAGCTGAACCTGGTGCTGCATTTCGGTTTTGGCACGACCGTGGAGGACGCCCTCGGGCAGTTCCAGAATGCGCTGCGTTTTGCCCAGCGCTATCCCTGCCGGGTGGTCATGCTCTGTCCGCTGCCTTTCGAGGACACCACGGCCGAGATGCGCGCGAAGATCTACGGCGAATGTTTCCTGGGAAAATCCAAGGACGACACGCGCTGCGTCGAATTTGTCGCCCTCAGTTATCCGCGGATGGCGCGGCAGTTCCTGGAAAGCCAGGTTTCCATCTGCCTCTCGGCCGACCTGCCGTTGTATTATTGGGTGCACCGGTTTGTCGTGATGTCGCACCTCAACGATTATCAATATTTCCTGCGCGAATCGCGGCGGGTGATCATCGACAGCGCCACCGCCCCGGCCGATGCACTGGCCTATTCCTGGCCGCGGCCCGAGGCCGTGCGCGACCTCGCCGGGGCGCGCCTGCTGCACGTGCGGCAGAACATCGGGCAGTTTCTCTCCGCCTACGACCCCGCCGTGCTCGCCAAGGGCCTGCGCAGCGTTAACGTTGCAGCCACGCCGGCGTTTGCCGCCGAAGGCCGCGTGCTGCTGGCCTGGACGCGCGAGCGCCTGGCCAATTGCGGCGGTGCGCCGACCATAAACTATGCGGGCGCGCCATTGCCCGCCGGGACGCCCGGCAGCATTGAGCTGCGCTTCGACTATGGCGATGCGCGCCAATTCCGCTGGCACGGCGATTTTTCGAAAAACACCAGTGTCTTCGAGGCCGACTTCGGTGCGGGCCGGGTGACGCTGCCCACGACCGCCAGCCTGCTTGCACCCGAAAATGCGCTGAGCGAGGCGATCTTCTTCTAGAATGGGTGTTTAGTCGTTAGTAATTGGTCGTTGGTTTTCGCCTTGGATGCCTGTCGCATGCTGAGGACACGCAATCTTCAACTAACTACCAATTACCAACTACCGCATCGCGATGGCTGACAGGGTCATGTCGCAGAAAACTATCGACAAACGGAGCAATATGGCTCTCTCTAAGTCCTCCAATGTCTCCGTTTTCCACCATCGCCATCGCGATTATTAACGAGCCCCACCAGCCCGGGCGCGGAGACTCGGCGTAAGCGCACCTCGCACGCCACCACCGCTGAAGACCCCGGGCCTCAAACCCGGGGTTTCCTATTTTCAAACATGAAAACGATCACCGCTTCCGCCCCACCCGCCATGAAAATCTACGATACCACGCTCCGCGACGGCACGCAGGGCGAGGGCATCAGTTTTTCCGTCGCCGACAAGCTGCGCATCGCGGAAAAACTGGACGCGTTCGGCATGGATTACATCGAGGGCGGCTTTCCCGGCTCGAACCCGCGCGACATCGCGTTTTTTGCCGAGGCGAAGACCCTGCGGCTCAAGCATGCGCGGCTGGCTGCGTTCGGCGCCACCCGCCGCGCGGGCGGCAAGGCGGGCGACGACCCGCAATTGCGCACGCTGCTCGACAGCGGCATGCCCGTGCTCACGCTCGTGGGCAAAACGTGGCTGCTGCACGTCACGGAAATCCTGCGCACCACGCCGGAGGAAAACCTGGCGATGATCGAGGACAGCATCCGCTTTCTCACGACCCAGGGCCGCGAGGTGATCTACGACGCGGAGCATTTTTTTGACGGATACCGCGACAATGCCGACTACGCGCTGAAGACGCTCGCTGCGGCGCTGCGCGGTGGCGCGACCAACCTCACGTTGTGCGACACCAACGGCGGCATGATGGTGAATGACTTCCAGGCCATCGTGACGCGCATCGTGTCCGAGTTCGGCGGGGACAAGGTCGGCGTGCACTGCCACAACGACGGCGGGCTCGGCGTGGCGCTCTCGCTCGCGGGCGTCGCGGCCGGCGCGGCGCTGGTGCAGGGCACGGCCAACGGCTACGGCGAGCGGGTGGGCAACGCCAATCTCACCACGATCCTGCCCAACCTGTTTTTGAAAATGGACCGCACCGCGGCGTGTGCGAAAAATCTCGGCGAGCTGCGCGAGCTGTCGCTGTTTTTCGACGAGCTGGCCAACCTGCGGCCCGACCCCAAGGCACCCTACATCGGCGCTTCGGCCTTTGCCCACAAGGGCGGGTTGCACGCCAATGCCGCCTCGAAAGTCGCGCGCAGCTACGAGCACATCGACCCCGCGCTGGTGGGCAACCGCACGCGCGTCCTGGTCTCCGACATGGCCGGCCGCAGCAGCCTGGCGATCAAGGCGCGCGAGCTGGGCTTCGAGATCGACGAAAAGGCGCCGGAGCTCAAAAGCCTGATCGAGGAGCTGAAGGAGATGGAATTTCGCGGCTACGAATTCGAGGCGGCGGATGCGTCGCTGAAACTGCTCGTCGCGAAATGCCTCGGCCAGCGAAAGACCTTTTTCGTGGTCGAAGGCTATCGCGTCATCATCGAGCGGCATGGCGGCGAGTTGTGGGCCGAGGCCACGGTGAAGTTGAAGGTGCAGGGCAAGGACGTGCACACGGTCGCCGAATGCACGGGCCCGGTCGGCGCGCTCGACAAGGCGCTGCGCCTCGCGCTCGAGGGCGTCTATCCGCAGCTCAAGGAAATGGAGCTGCGCGACTACAAGGTGCGCATCCTGGAGGGCAAGCAGGGCACGGGTTCGCGCACGCGCGTGCTCATCGAGAGCGGCGACGCGCACGGAATCTGGGGCACGGTCGGCGTCAGCGACAACATCATCGACGCCAGCTGGGAAGCGCTGCGCGACGCGGCGGATTACAAGCTGATGTGCGCGGCCGGGGCCGCGCAGTTGAAAGGTGAAAGTTGAAGGTTGAAAGACAGGATGGCAGGTAGGGCGCGTTATCCCTAACGCGCCGGTTAGATGCCCATGGAGTCAT
Organism: Opitutaceae bacterium; assembly: GCA_035568935.1. Taxonomy (GTDB): domain Bacteria; phylum Verrucomicrobiota; class Verrucomicrobiia; order Opitutales; family Opitutaceae; genus DASRHD01. The sequence continues at coordinate 6,983 of DATMNP010000085.1, forward strand.
GCACGGCGGATTAGGGATAATCCGCCCTACCACGCGCACGGATTACGAGCCTGCTTATTCTTTCAACTTTCAACTGCGCCGCGCGTCCGCGCGGCGCTACAGCAGCGGTGCCAGCAGGCGGCTGAGATCCTCGGCCACGTTGCCGAGCAGGTTGAGTTTTTTCTTGCGCTCGGGCCTGGGCGCATGGCTCTGGTTGAACAGGTCGGTGGCCCAGGCTTTCATCGCGAGCACGTCGGGTTCGGAGTAAAGAAAGACGCCGATTTCGAAATTCACGAGGAGGCTGCGCAGGTCGAAGTTGGCCGAGCCCATGAGGGCGAGCCGGTCGTCCACGATGACGGCCTTGCTGTGCAGCATGCCGTGGTGGAAGAGGCGAATGCGCACGCCAGCCTTGGCGAGTTCGCGCGTATAGTAACGGCGCGCGTAGTCGGCGACACGGTGGTTGGAGCGCACGGGCACGATGATCGTGACGTCGTGGCCGGCCCGGGCCTTTACCATGAGCGAGCGGAAAAGCACCTCGTCGGGAATGAAGTAGGGTGTGACAATCCAGATGCTTTGCTCGGCCTCCTGGATCATCGAAATCAACGACTCATAGATCGGATCGCCATCGACATCGGGGCCGCTCGCCACGACCTGAAGCTCGCTCGGGCCGCGCGGCGTACCGGTGTCGGCCTGGATTTCCCCGTGCAGCGCTTCCAAGTCCGCCTTGCCGGCAAAACTCCAGTCGGCCAGGAACACCTCGTTGAGCAGCGTGGCGGCCGGGCCTTCGATGACCGCGCCGAAATCGTGCCAGCGTTTTTTGAGCGGGGTCGGCCCCATGTATTCGCGGGCGAGATTGTGGCCGCCGACGATGGCCGTGTGGTGGTCGAAGATGGCAATTTTCCGGTGATTGCGCAGGTTGGCCGAAAAACGCGGCTGCAGTGGCAGCACCGGCAGGAAGCGCACGACCTCGCCACCGGCCGCGCGCAGCGGATCAACGAAACCCCGGCTCGAAAAAAGGCAGCCCACGGCGTCGAGCAACAGCCGGACTTTGATGCCTTCGCGTGCGCGCTGGGCAAGCAATTGCACGATGCGACGACCGACGTTGTCGCGGGCGAGGATGAAGGTCGTGATGTGGATGGAGTGGCGCGCGGCGCGGATATGGTCCTCGAGCGCGGCGTAGGCTTCCTCGCCGGTCGTGAGCAGGCGGACGGTGTTTCCGCCGACGGGCGGGCACGCTCCGGCGGCGGAGGCGGTTTGGGCGGTGGAGGAGGACGCACCGGTGTAAACAACGGGCGGGTTGCCCGGCAACACGGGGCAGAGCCGCTGCTTGCGTGCGATGAGACCTTTGAGCTTGCGGCCGCCAAAAACCAGATACAGCGGCACAACGATAAAGGGATTGATAAAGAAGATGGCGAGCAGCCATGCGACCGTATTGCTCGGCTGGCGCTTCTCGCTCATGAGGCGTGCCACAAAAAAGATCGCGAGCAGGAAGCCCGCGACCGTCAACAGGTGCGGCAACAAGCCATTGAGGATCGGATGTTCCATGAAGTCGCGCATGACGCCGGAGGTTGTCCCAAAACTTCCCGACTGAGTCGAACCCGAAGATCACTCAATCCCGAGGCGGGGAGTGAAAGTGACAAGCAGCAGGTAACAAGTAACAAGAGAGGACAGCGTACATTCTCCTGATACTTGATGCTTCGGCCTTGGGATAGGACGTTCAAGTGGCCGTGCCATTCGCCGGCGTTGGGCAGGGTCTCACATACCTGGATGGATGTTGAGCGTTGGACGTTCAGGGAACCCGCCTTCGCCCGTTGGGCTATGGCGTGGCACTCATCGCATTGCGATGAGTGGTGGTGGGTGATGGATTCGAACCATCGAAGGCGTTAGCCGGCGGATTTACAGTCCGCCCTCGTTGGCCACTTGAGTAACCCACCAAAGCGAAGGGAAAACCTCGCGAGTCGCAGCGAGGAGTTCAAGAGATTTTTTGACGTAATGGCTTAAAGTCCATTTTCGATTTTATTGGTTTCATCGGCACACCGTGCGACACATCCTTCGTTTTGTCATTCCAAGACCCTCAGCAAGCCGTTGCACGGCTTGCGTAGAGCAAGCCAATGAACCGTTGTCAGGTAGGGCCCGTTGACCCAACGGGCCGCGGTCCGCTCGGTGAGCGGACCCTACCGGCGCTGCCGCGCCAAAATCCGAATTAAACGATGTTCGATACGAGTTCATTGACAGCCGAGCGAGGAATCTCATCTGTAATCTATTGGGTTACACTTTCGATCTGAGATTCTTGCACGGCTGCCAATGAATTGATGCCAGGTACGGTTTGAATTCGGATTTCCGAGGTAGGGCGCGTTCCACGCAACCCGAGCAATGGCTTGCTCAGGGTCTCAGAATGACAATTTCACCCGTGATGGGTCTATTTGAACCGAACACACCCCAGTGGTTAAACCCACGCTGTTCCCGTTTGGATTGGTCTGGTTTTGGAGGGTATTCGGTCGTATTTGTCAGGCCGATGCGCACGAATTTCTGGAAAATCGCCCTGATTTTCTTCGTCTGCCTTGCGGCCCGCCTGCCCGCGCTGGCGCCTTTTTCCAGCGGCGAACTGGACGCTCCGCCGTCCTCCGCGCGCCTGGCCGAGATTGAGCGCGTCGCCGCCAAGTCCGGCTGGAAAGGCCTCATCCCTGGGCTGCGCAAACTGGCCTTTCATGCTTACGATCAGGGCAGCCAGGCGGCCGAAGCCTGGCTCCTCCTCAACCGCTGGGCTGAACTCTTTGCGATGCCAGACGACCAGTTTAGGTCGAAATGGCTCGATGCTGTCAGGGCGGCAAAGCTGGATTCTACCTATGGGGCCACCAGCTTTGCGGTGCGCCAGCGCCCGCTGTGCGACCATGTTTCGCCCGCCCTGCAGGCCTGGCTGCTGGGCCACACCGATTTCTCGGCTGAGTTTTTCTCGTTGCTCTCCCCATGCGATCTGCTGCCGGCCTCACTCGACATCCTCAGCGGGTTGCAGGCGCGTGATCCCGAAAAGTTCTCCACCTATGCCAGCCTGGCGCTGGCCATCGCCGTTGTTTACGATGTGCCGCCGCCGCCGGACTGGCCGCATGGGCAGGTCAGTGCCTCGCAATTGCCACGAATGTTGCCCGACCCCGCCGCGGCCTTCGCCTTTTGGGTGCAAGCCGATGAAACCGGGCAGACGCTGCAGCCGCTTTCGCGCCTGTCCGCCTCCGAGCTCAAATTTGTCGTCGATGCCGTTGCACCCGCGGCCGAGCTCGAGTGGGCACAGCAAAATGTTTCAACGCCGCTGGCCGCGTTTAACAAAATTTACAGCATGGTGCGTTACCGGGTGGATCGCGTGCAACAGGACCAGTATGCCTGGCCGGAGGACCATTATGATTTGCCGACGATTTTGGCCAAGGGAGGCATCTGTGTGGACCAGGCTTATTTCTCCTGTGAAGTCGGCAAGGCCAAGGGCGTGCCGGCACTTTTTTTTTCCGGCGCCGGGCGCGATGCGTGGCACGCGTGGTTCGGCTACCTCGACCAGGATCGCCACTGGCAGCTCGATGCGGGGCGCTATGCCGAGCAGCAGTTTGTCACCGGCGTGGCGGTCGACCCGCAAACCTGGGGGCCCATTTCCGACCACGAGTTGAAGTTTTTGTCCGAAGGATTCCGCCTGCGGCCAACATGGCGGCAGGCCTGTGTGAATGCCGATTTTGCCTCGGCTTACCTCGCCGCCGGGCAATTCGCGGCCGCGGCCCGCGCGGCCCGGACCGCGGTAAATTACGAGCCGCGGCACCTGGTGGCGTGGGAGATTCTGCTCACCGCCCAACATCGTTTGGGTGCCGCCCCGGGGGATTTCGAGGCCACGCTGCGCGAGGCCAGGCTCGCATTTAAAAATTACCCCGACATCGAGGCGGCCTTTGTACACATGATTGTCGACTGCATGCGCGCGCGCGGCGAAACCAGCGCAGCCGATTTCGAAGAGAGCCAGTTTGGACAAAAGGTCGGGTCGGACCGCGGCGACCTGAACATCAACCGCGCGGCGGATATCCTCAACCGCAGCATGGCGACGGATGAGGTTAGCGCGCAGATCCGCACCTACTATTCCCTGCTCAGGACGTATGGCCGTGGTGCGGGCATGGAATTTTTCAGCCGCATCGTTTCGCCCTTTGTGCTGCATTTGCAGGACGCCCGCCGGCCCGAGGACGCGGTCAGTGCCGCTCTGGCGGCAAAACAAGTGCTGCTCATCGATCCCAACAGCCAGCTCGATGGACAAATGCAGGAACTGCTAGCCAACGTGAAAAGCCATTGAGCCGGGGCGTAGCGTCCTTGGCGGCCGTTGCGTGAGGCAAAAGTGGATTGGGGTAGGGCTAGTTATCCTAACGAGCCACGGCTTGGCAGGCATCATTCTTTTTCTCCGCCCGCACCGTCTTTTTTTTCGCCACTTTTCGGTGGACGGCTCCCGCTGCTTTCTCCGGCTGTCATTATTCGCGTGAATTTGCGTTCATCCGCGGTTTAAATTCCGGCATTTTAACCACTGATTAACACTGATTATCGCGGATCCCAAACTGGGGCCCGGTAAAGTTCGTGAGCGTTCCCCATGCGCTTTGCGTCAGAACGCCTCTGCGGTATGCGAAAGAAGATTGAGATTGTTTGTTCGGTTTTGAAACGAGCGGCTAATATAGTCTGAAGCCAATGAAACGAATCTTCTGCACCATTAACGGCCGTTATTGCCCCCGTAAGTTTATTGTTTGTCGTCCAATCTTAACGAAAAATCATTGTTTGCAGTTGTGTTGCTTGTGGCGTTACTCCCAGCGTTTGGCCCCGCTCGTGCTCACCAGCCAGTCCTCTCCAGCTTAACTAACATGGATGCCCTTGTCCGGATAAAACGGATCATTGTTCGAAACATTTTTCTCCTGCGGCTGCTGTTCGCGCTGTTCGGTTTGGTTGCATCGGCGGTCATTACCCGCGCAAGCAGCGTCACAGTCTCGGCAAGCACGGGTTTCTACAATACCGCGGCGACGTCGTCGCAGGGCGGCACCTTCACCGCGACTTTCGATGCCTTGCCTTCGCTTTCTCCGAGCAATACGGTGATCGCGTTGAGCAAAGGGACGCAGACGGCCTACACCGGCCTTGCCTGCATCGCTCGCTTCAACACCTCCAAAGATATCGATGCCTGTAACGGCACCACCTATCAGGCTGCCTCGGTCATCCCATTCTCCGCAAACTTAACGTATCACTTCCGAATGGTGGTCAATGTGCCTGCGAACACCTACTCGGTCTATGTCACACCTCCCGGCGGCTCCGAACTTCTGGTCGGCCTCAATTATAAGTTCCGCA
>DATMNP010000086.1:0-7803 GCA_035568935.1 Opitutaceae bacterium
CTTCTCCGACGAAAACCTCGCCAAGTACCGCGCCTGCATCCGCCAGCCCTACGGCATGATCCTGCACTGCGGCCCCACCGGCTCCGGCAAGTCGATGACGCTCTACTCCGCCCTCGCCGAAATCAACTCGCCCGACGTCAATATCCAGACCGCCGAGGATCCCATCGAATACACCCTGGCCGGCATCAACCAGATGCAGATGAGCCGGCAGATCGGCCTCACCTTTGCCCGCGCCCTGCGCTGCTACCTGCGCATGGACCCCGACGTCATCCTCGTCGGCGAAATCCGCGACCAGGAGACCGCCGAGATCGCCATCGAGGCCGCGCTCACCGGCCACCTGCTCGTCTCCACCCTCCACACCAACGACGCACCCAGCACGATCGCGCGCCTGACCGAAATGGACGTCGAACCCTTCATGGTTTCCGCCTCGCTCGTGTGCGTGTGCGCCCAGCGCCTCATGCGCCGCGTCTGCAAGAACTGCAAGCAGCCCTACATGCCCGAGGGCCGTGAAAAGGAAATCCTCGAAAAGGCGCTCGACGGCTGGAGCGGCCAGGTTTTCAAGGCCAACCCCCAAGGCTGCCCCACCTGCAGCGGCACCGGCTACAAAGGCCGCGTCGGCATCCACGAACTCATGACCAACAGCGAGGAGCTCACCGCGGCGATCAACGCCAAGGCCGAGACCGCCGCGATCAAGCGCATCGCCATCCGCGGCGGCATGAAGACCCTCCACCAGGACAGCCTGCTCAAAGTGAAGATCGGCCTCAGCACGATCGAGGAAGCGCTCTCCAACGTCCCGCCGGACATGGGGTGAGGGGGCGGCGCGCTTCCGCGACCCACAAAGCTATGGAAGCCGAGCAGCTTTAACGATGTCCCAATGCGGATGGAGTCTCACGGCAGCTTTGCCTTCACAATCGACCACATAAATTGACTCATAGCACGATTTGGTGATGTCACAGGTTGTTGGAGAATCCTTCGTCCAAGTACGAAGTTCATTGAGAACAAGATCATGCCACGGAATCGACTCCCATCCGTTAAACTCTGGTGGAGTCATATTGTGATAAATCAAAAGCCAAGAGCCTGCTCCATACGACTTGGCTAATTTCTCACGCAAAACGTGAGCAAAGCTTAACCAAGGCTGGGGGTGTGGGGATGGTAGAATGGCAGATCTATTACAATCGCCCTTTGCAATTTCCCTATAGTGCTCGGTGCGCCGATAGTCTGAGCGAAAAACTTCAGTAACCTCAATTTTGCGAAATGTTTTCTCAGGCGTAAGGTAACTCTGAAAATCAGCATCTGATTGATTGAGTTTTTCTGCATAGAGTGGTGCCCCCCGCCCTATGGATAAGAGAATGTTGGTAAGGTATGAAAGAATGACCCATTCCCACTCCTCTTTATGGCTTCGTCTGCTGAAGAAAACGTTTGGTCCGGCAGCGAACCTATTTTGATCCATTCGCGCCACCTCATTTATTATGGATTTTACAGCCATAACAATACTTTCAGTTGGTCGAAAAATCCTAGCAATGCCTAATCGCGAAAAAACGGAAGGCGAAATGGTGTAGCCGGGGTCGCTGACCCCGGCCCGGCCTCAACGAGGCCGGCTGCATCTGGTTTTATTGTGGGCGGGGTGCCCCGTGGGCTCCGTAGCCTTGGCGAAGGATGCCTCACCCCGCACTGGTCGCCTGAGCCGCCGCCCTCCCCTTGTCATTCCGAGCCGTGCGAGGAATCTCGGTTTGGCAAATTGTAACCTATTGGGTTACACACCGAGTGAGATTCCTCGCACGGCTCGGAATGACAATTTGTTTTGAAGACACTCAAGGTAGAGCGCGGCGCGCCCGGCGGTCGCGCCCTACCTTTTTCGAAACACGCAAGCCTCCTACTTGGATGTTGGACGTTCAAGGCACATAGCGCCGTCACGCCCCGACCGTCGCTTCCACGTGCACCGGAGGCTGTGCGCCGCGCACGGCGTCGGCCACGGTCGCCACCGATTGCACTTCCGCCTCGCCGTGCTCGTGGTTGAAGCGCATCGACACCGTCTTCGACACGCCCCTCTCCTCCATCGTCACGCCGTAAATCGCATCCGCCGCCGCAATCGTGCGCTTGTTGTGCGTAATGATGATGAACTGGGAATTGCCGACAAATTTCTTCAGCAGGTCCGTGAACCGGCCGATGTTCGACTCATCCAGCGGCGCGTCGAGTTCGTCGAGCAGGCAGAACGGAGACGGCTTCACCATGTACAGCGCGAAGAGCAGAGCGACCGCGGTCAGCGTTTTCTGGCCGCCCGAGAGCAAGGTGATGCCTTTCAATTTCGTGCCCGGCGGCTGGGCGACGATTTCGATCCCGCTCTCGAGGATGTCCCCGGACTCGATGATCTCCAGCTCCGCCCGTCCGCCGCCAAACAGCGTCTGGAACGTGTAAGCAAAATTTTTCTTCACCTGTTCGAACGTCACCGTGAACTGATTCTGCGAGGTCTGGTTGATTTCATCGATGGCCTTGAGCAGCTCGACCCGCGCATTCGTCAGGTCGTCGGTCTGCCCTTTCAGGAAATCGTGGCGTTGTTTCAGCTCGGCGTATTCCTCGATGGCCACGAGGTTGACCTCGCCCATGCCGCGCAGCCGCTGCCGCAGGGCCTCGACCTCCGCGCGCAATTCGTCCCAGTTCGTCGCGTCGAGCGCCGCCAGGTCGGCCTCGGTCGGCTCGCCCTTCTGCTTGGGCTTTGGCTTCCGGCCCTTGGGTTTCGCTTCGCCGCCGGGCTCTGTTTGCTGATCTCTGACCTCCCTGTCCTCCGTCTTGTCCGTCGTAGCCTTGGCGGAGTCGGAAGCCTTGGCGAAGGAGGATGACATCCGGCCTCCGGCTTCTGGCTTCTGGCCTCCGGCTTCCGGTTCATCCTCTTCCAGGTCGAGCGGCTTCAAGCCCTCGGGCTCGTCATCGGCATGCCAAAGCTGGTGCTTCCAATCGACGGTCGCGAGCTCGGCCTGGAACTCGCGGCGGGCCTCCTCGGTGATGAATTCGGCCCGCGAACGGTTTTCGGCCAGCTTCACCTCGCAGCGGCCCAATTCCCCCTGGGCGAGCTCGGCCTCGGCGCGAACCGACGCCTGGGCTGCCTCGCTGGCGGAAATTTCGCGTTCGACCTCGACCAGCTCGATGCGGATTTTCTCCACCGACTCCTGCGTGACGACGAGGGTTTTGGCCAGCTCTTCGCCGCGCGCGCGCTGCGCCGCCGCCTCGAGCTCAAGTTCGGTGATTTGCTCCGTCCAAACCTCGATCTCCTGCTGGCGCTGGGCCAGCAGTTCCTGCAACTGCAGGCGGCGGCGTTCCATCTCGCCCAGTCCGCGGTCGAGCACTTCGACCTTCTGGCGGCGCTCGGCCAGTTCGAGCCGCGCCTGCGCCAGCGATTCCTTCTTCTGGTCGCGCTCGGCGCGCACCTCGACGATGCGGGCTTCCAACTGGGAGATTTTTTCGCGCTGCTGGGTCGCGGCGACATCGGCCTCGGTCAGCCCGGCCTGCGCCTTGGCAAAACGCTGCTGCGTCTCGTCGCGGGCATGGGCCAGCGACGTCAGTTCGCCTTCCATGCGGCGGAGACGGGTCACCACCTCGTCGAGGGAACGCTGGGCATTGCGCTGCTCGGTCTGCGCGGCCGCCATGGCCTGCGTGACCGCGAGCACGTCGGCCCGCTTTTGCTCGATCGTTTGCTCGGCGACGGCAATGCGGCCATTGAGCAGGTCGATGTGCGCACGCTGTTCGTCGTGCGCCTTCTGGTCTTTCGCAAGCTCGCGCTTGGTTTCGCGCAGGTCGATGTCGCGCTGTAGAATTCCGTTCACGGATTTTTTGCCGTAACCGCCGAAGACGAGTCCGCGCCGGTCGACCAGTTCACCCTTGCGCGTAGCCACGGCGAGAAAGCTGAAACCCGGGTTGCTTTTCCAAAAGTCGAGGAAGGCGCCGAGGTCGTCCGCGATGTAGCACGCGGTGAGCAGGCTCAAGGCCGGATGGGCCGGATCGATGTCGTTCAGCGTCGAAGTCACCGGGATCAAGAAGGGTGGCAACCCTTCTTGATTTGAGATTTGAGATTTGAGATCTGAAATTTGCAGGCACACGCTGCCGAGCTGCTCGCCCTCGAGCTGGGCCAGGATTTTCTTGGCCGTGCCGAGGTCGGCCACGTGGATGGCCTCGACCGCAGCGCCGAGCAGCGCCTCGAGCGCCGGCCCGAACTCGGGCTTCACCTCGAAACCCTGCGTGACCGGCGTGGCTTTGACATCGCCGAGCGCGGCGGCGAACCGGCCGGAAAGCAGCGCCTTCGAACCCTCGCCGAACCCCTCGAATTTTTCCTGGAGCTGCTGGAGCAGCTTCAGGCGCGCGGTGCGTTGGGCGAGCTGGCGGTCGGTGTCCTGCAGCTTGCGCTGCGCGTCGCGGAATTCGCGCGTGAGGTCGCTGAGCGACTGCTGGGCGGCCTGCGCCTCATTGTGGGCGCGCGATTTGGCGACCTGGGCCTCCTCGACATGGGTGTTGAACTCACCGGCAGCGTGAGCGGCCGCGGCCTGCTGGGTGCGCACCTGTTCGAGTTCCTGCGCCAGCCCGTCGTGGCGGAGAGCACTGGTCTTTTGGTCCACTTCGTAGCCGGAACATTCGGTGCGCAGGCGCGCCACCGTGCTCTCGAGCTGCAATAAATGAAATTTGGCCTGCTGCAGTTCCTGCTCGATCTTGCTCAACTCGCCATCGCTGAGGGCCAGTTCGCGGTTGCGCGTCTGGAATGCAGCGTCACTGCTGCCGAGCAGGCCGAGCTGCATCTGTTTGTCCTGCGCGCCGGTGTCCACCTGCACGGCGAGTTCGCGGACCTGCATCTCGGTTTCGCCGAGGTTGTTCCGGCTCGATTCGAGGCGTTCCTGCAGGCCGGTGCGTTTGATGGACGCGACGTTGGCCTGGTTTTCCGCCTGTTCCTTCTGCGAGCGGAGGTCGAAGACGGCCTGTTGCGCGTCCTGCACGCGCTGGTTGAGCCGGCTGCGGTTGGATTTTTTTTCGTCGAGCTCTCCCTGGCGCCCGGCGAGCGCGGCGCGGCGGCCGTCGGCCTCGGTCCGGAGCGCGGCGGCCTTGGTTTCAAGTTCGCCGAGCACGGCGCGAAGCTGCCCGAACTGCCAGCCGCTGAAGGCGAGCGAAAGATGGCCGAGGCGGAAATTGAGCTTTTTGTAGCGGAGCGCCTTTGCCGCCTGGCGCTTGAGGCTGCCGATCTGGCGCGAGACCTCGCCCACGACGTCGGCCACGCGGGCCAGGTTCTGCTCGGTGAGCGCGAGTTTGTTCATCGCCTCGCGGCGCTGGGATTTGTATTTCGTGATGCCGGCGGCCTCCTCGAACACGGCGCGGCGCTCCTCCGGCTTGGAGGACAGGATCTGGTCGATCTGGCCCTGCGCCATGATCGAGTAGCTGGTGCGGCCAATGCCGGTGTCCATGAAAAGCTTGTGGATGTCCTTCAGGCGGCACGGCTGGCCGTTGAAAAAATACTCGCCCTGGCCGTCGCGCGAGGTGCGGCGCATGACCTCGATCTCGTGAAACTCGCTGCCGAGCTGTTTCTCGCAGTCGGTGAGCAGCAGCGATACTTCGCAGAGCTGGGCGGGTTTGCGGGTGTCGGCACCCTCGAAGATGACGTCCTGCATTTTGCCGCCGCGCAGGGCCTTGGCGCTTTGCTCCCCGAGCACCCACCGGATCGCGTCGGCAATGTTGCTCTTGCCGCAGCCGTTGGGGCCGACGATCGAGGTGACGCCGGGCTCGAAACGCAGGCAGGTCGAGTCGGCAAATGATTTGAAACCGTGGAGTTTTAGCGCCTTCAGATACATGTAAGGGATTTACTAGAGAGGCCGCATTTTCTCGCGGCAATGGGAAAAAAATTCCAGTTGTTCACAGGGTGTTCGCAGGTCACACACAGAGAAGCTATCTCAAAATTCAAAATGGGCATCGTTTTCAATTTCGAGATAGCTTCTAAAAAGCGGTGGCGAGCTATTAAAATCGGCCCATCGCTCTGCCTTGGACAAACATGAGCGAAATATTATCCACTGAAAACAGAGTTTCCGCCCAAACGCTGCGCTATCTGCCGTGGCTGGTCGCGGTTGCGCTGTTCATGGAGACGCTGGACATGACCATCGTCAACACGGCTGTGCCGGTGATGTCGCGCAGCCTTGGCGTGCCGCCGCTGAGCCTGAAGGCGGTGCTGACAAGCTACACGATCACCCTAGCCGTGTTCATCCCGATCAGCGGCTGGATCGCCGACCGCTTCGGCACCAAGCGGGTTTTTGCCCTGGCGATCACGCTCTTCATGGCCGGTTCACTGTTTTGCGGGCTTTCGGTCAATGTGCCAATGCTGGTCGCCTCGCGCATCCTGCAGGGCATCGGCGGCGCGATGATGACGCCGGTCGGCCGGCTCGCGTTGGTGCGGTCGTTTCCACGTTCAGAGATGATCGGCGTGATGAACTACGTGGTGATTCCGGCCATGATCGGGCCGCTGCTGGGGCCGTTTGTCGGCGGCTTGATCGTGCACTGGCTGCACTGGCGCGTGATTTTTTTCATGAACCTGCCCTTTGCCCTGGGCGGCCTGGCGATGTTGCGCCGCTACATGCCGGATTTTCGCGAGGACGGTGTCCCTCCGCTCGATCTCCAGGGATTCCTGCTTTTCGGCAGCGGCGTGGCGCTGCTTTCCTACGTCTTGGAGCTTTTCGGCGAACATACCCTCGGCGCCGGCTCCATCGTGTTCCTATTGGGCTGCGCCTGCATGCTGCTGCTCGCCTATGGCTGGCATTCGCGGCAAACCGCCTCGCCTGTGCTTGCCACGGAACTGTTCCGCTTCCGCACCTTCCGGCTCTCGATTGTCGGCGGGCTGGTCACGCGGCTCGGCATCGGCGGCATGCCGTTTTTACTGCCGCTGCTTTACCAAATCGGCCTGGGCTACCTGCCCTGGCAGGCGGGCTTGCTGGTGATGCCACAGGCCGCCGCCGCCATGGGCATGAAGATGCTCGCCAAATCCCTGCTCGCCCGCTTCGGCTACCGCCTGGTGATGATCGTAAACACCGTGCTGCTCGGCCTCACCATCATGGTTTTCGTGCATGTCGCGCCGGGCACGCCCATCTTGGAGATACTGATGTTAAGCTTTGCCCAGGGATTCTTCTCGTCGCTCCAGTTTACCTGCATGAACACGCTGATTTATGCGGAGATCAGCAACCGCGACGCGAGCAAGGCCGGCAGCATCGCCAGCACGGCACAGCAAATGGCACTCAGCTTCGGCGTCGCCTTCGCGTCGCTGCTGGCCGAATGGTTTCTCGGCGGCATCGACCACAGCGACACGACGCTGATCGTGCGAGCGTTGCATCACGCCTTTATCATCCTCGGATGCGTGACGATCCTATCGAGTCTCATTTTCTCCGGCCTGCACACCAACGACGGCAACAACATGAGCAATCGGCCGCACCAGGAAGACGAAGACGAGGTGAAACCGGCCTAGGGTGTGTCTTGGAAATAGACCGTGTGTCGGCTATCGGCTGCAGAAGTGCAGAGCAAGGCGGTGGTGCTGTGGCCGTGAGGCCGCGCACCCAGTCGAGGAGCCAAGGCCCAGCGGGCCTTGGCCCTCGACGACAACGCCGCTCTGCACTTATTGCAGCCTTAGCCCGGAGGGTTTGCGTCCGGAGGAGCTGCCGCGGCGTTCCGGCAGAGGGGGATAGCCTCTCCGAGGATTGTGACCTCGTCTGCCCCGGGGGCACCCGACGAGGTCATCCCTTCGGGACTCGGCCTTCGGTCTCGCCATCTTCGCGCTGTCGCGCTTCGTCCCAC
>DATMNP010000087.1:0-7305 GCA_035568935.1 Opitutaceae bacterium
CCGAGCTTCATTTTGCCTTCCTCGGAAATCATTTGCTGGGTCCACGGCGGATCCCAGGTGATGCGCACGTCGGCATCGGACACGCCGGGCACGAGGAGGATTTTCGATTTGGCGTCTTCCGCGATGGCCGGGCCCATGCCGCAGCCGGGTGCGGTGAGCGTCATGGTGACATCAACGCGGTAGCCGCCTTCGGGTTTCTGCCCGACGTCCATCGAGTAAACGAGGCCGAGGTCCACGATGTTCACGGGGATTTCCGGGTCGTAAACTTTTTTGAGCTGGTCCCAGACCGCCGCGGGATCGGGCGCGCCGCTGGTGGCCGGGGCGGAAGCGACCGTCGTGTCTGCGACCTGTTCGCCGATCGCATCGGCATCCTTGCCGTCGAGGCGGAAGAGGCCGAAGTCGGTCTGCACGGTGTAACTGCCGCCGAGCGTCTGGTGAATGAAGAGGCGCGTCCCGGCGGGGAGCAGCTGCTTGTCGCCGCTGGGAATCTGCGTGGCGGGAACGTCGCGGGAGAGGGTGCGTTCGCGGTTTGGCATGGCGAATTACTTTTTGAACTTGGATTGGATCAATTCGCGCAGGGCGGCATGGAGCTCGTCGTTTTCGAGCTTGTTGAGGACTTCCTCGAAAAAGCCGAAGACGATCAGTTCGCGGGCGAGGGCGGGGCGGATGCCGCGCGATTCGAGATAGAACATCTGTTCGTCATCCACGTGGCCGGTGGTGGCGCCGTGGGTGCAGCGGACATCGTTGGCCTGGATCTCGAGGCCGGGGAGCGAGCTGGCTTCGGCCTCGGGTGAGAGCACGAGGTTGCGGTTGCTCTGGTAGGCGTCGGTTTTTTGCGCGTCGGGATCGACGACGATGAGTCCGGAAAAAATGGTGCGGGCCCGGTCGAGCAGGGCGTTCTTGTAGAGGAGGTTCGAGCTGGTGTGCGGCGCCTGGTGGGTCTGGAGCGTGCGCTGGTCGAATTCCTGAGTGTCCTGCGCGACAGTGAGGGCGAGCATCTCGCTGTGAGCGCCGGGGCCCTGCAGCCGGCTGTGCGACTCGTGGCGGGACTGGCGGCCGCCGAGGTGGACGTTGAGCGAAAGCACGCGCGCGTCGCGTTGCACGGTGGTGGCGTTGCTTTGGATCGAAAGCGTGTCGCGCGACCAGTTTTGCGCGCCGACATAAGTGAGCTGTGCGCCGTCGCCGGCGTGGAGGTCGTTCACACCGGAGGCAAAGCCTTTGGTCTCATCCGTCGAAAGGAAAAATTCGACGAGGGTGACCTTGGCGTGGTCTTCGGCGATGACGATGGTGTGCGGGAACACGGCCGAGCCCGCGCCGGCCGCGGCATGCGTGGCCACGAAGGGCGATGGGATTTCGACGCCACGCGGCACGTAAAGAAACGCGCCGCTGGTGGTGAGCGCGGCGTTGAGCGCGGCAAGCTTGTCGGCGCCGAGGTTGGCCGCCTGCGCCTGGAAGTAGCGGCGCACGAGGTCCGCATGTTTCACCAGGGCGTCCTCGAGCGGGGTGAAGATGACGCCGCGCGCGGCAAGATCGGCGGGCAAGGCCGAAGTCGAAGCGAGGCGGTTGTTCGCAAAGGCAAGGTTGGCACTGTGTGCAAAACCGGGGGTGGGCAAAGCCGGCGCGTTGGGGGCAACGCGCCCTACCTCGTAGCCGTCGAGCTTTACCCCGGCGGCGTTGCTGAAGCGCCAGAATTCGTCCGTGCGTTTGGGCAGGGGCAGCGCGACAAAGCGGTTCCACGCCGTTCGCTTGAGATCGAGCCACCATTTGGGGAGGTGGCTGAGCGACGCGAGGTGCGCGGCGAAGACGTCGGCAGTGAGGCTGCCGTTGGGGGAAGGTGTTTGGATTTCAGGCAATGCGGACATTTGGGCTAATGACGAATGACGAATTAAGAATGACGAGTGAGGCGAAGAACTGACGTTGCCTCAAATGAACATTCGTCATTCGGGTTTCGTCATTTCGGTCGGATTTATCCGACCGACCCTTCCATCTCGAGGTCGATGAGGCGCTTGAGTTCGACCGAGTATTCCATCGGGAACTGGCGCACGAGGTCGTTGATGAAGCCGTTGACGGCGAGGCTCATGGCCTGGCCTTCGGTCAGGCCGCGCGACTGCATGTAGAAGATCATTTCCTCGCTGACTTTCGAAACGCTGGCCTCGTGCTGCACGGCGTTGGCGTCGCCGCGCACGGTGATGGCCGGGTAGGTGTCGGTGCGGGAGTTGGTGTTGATGAGCAGCGCGTCGCACTCGGTGTTGTTCTTGCAGCCCTTCAAGTGCTTCGGGATGTGCACGAGGCCGCGGTAGGTGGAGCGGCCCTGGCCGACGGAGATGGACTTCGCGATGATGGTCGAGGTGGTCTCATCGGCGGCGTGAACCATCTTTGCGCCGGTGTCCTGGTGCTGGCCGTCGTTGGCCAGGGCGATGGAAATGACTTCGCCACGGGCCTTGCGGCCTTTCAGCACGACGCCGGGATACTTCATCGTGAGGCGCGAGCCGATGTTGCAGTCGATCCACTTGATCTCGGCTTCCTCGTGGGCGAGGCCGCGCTTGGTGACGAGGTTGAAGACATTGGCCGACCAGTTCTGGACGGTGATGTACTGGATTTTCGCCCCTTTGAGCGCGACGAGCTCGACCACGGCGCTGTGCAGCGTGCTGGTGGAGAACTTCGGCGCGGTGCAGCCTTCCATGTAGGTGACCTCGGCGCCCTCGTCGGCAATGATGAGGGTGCGCTCGAACTGGCCGAAGTTTTCGGCGTTGATGCGGAAGTAGGCCTGCAGCGGATGCGAGACCTTCACGCCGGGCGGCACGTAGATGAACGAGCCGCCGGAAAACACGGCGCTGTTGAGCGCGGAGAATTTGTTGTCGCCGGTCGGGATGACCTTGCCGAACCATTTGCGGAAAATCTCCGGGTGCTCGCGCAACGCCTCGGTGGAATTGGCAAAAATGACGCCCTGTTTCGACACGGCCTCCTTGATGTTGGAGTAGGCGGCCTCGCTGTCGAACTGGGCCTCGACGCCGGCGAGAAACTTGCGTTCCTGCTCGGGGATGCCGAGGCGCTCAAAGGTTTTCTTGATGTCGTCGGGCACCTCGTCCCAGGTGCGCTTGGGCTTCTGGCCGCTCGCGAGATAGTAGCGGATCTTGTCGAAGTTGATGTTCTCGAGGTCGCGCGTGGCCCAGTGGGTGGGCAGCGGCTTCGATTCGAAAACTTTCAGGGCGTTCCGGCGGAATTCATGCAGCCACGGAGCTTCTTTTTTCGCCGCGGAAATATAATCCACGGTCTTTTCGTTGAGGCCGGTGCCGGCGTCGAGTTCGTACTTTATGTCGTAGCTGAAATCGCCGGCGGACTGGTCGATGCCGGCGACAGGATTGTCGGCTGGGATCGGAACTTCGAGTTCAACGGGTGGTTTCATGGCAAAGTTTCTTTGTAGTGGGATTGATTCAAACGAGGGCGAGTTCTTTTTTCACCCAGTCGTAGCCCTTGGATTCGAGCTCGAGGGCGAGGGACTTGTCGCCGCTTTTGACGATGCGGCCGTCGAACATGACGTGCACGTAGTCGGGGACGATGTAATCCAGCAGGCGCTGGTAGTGGGTGATGAGCAGTACGCCGAGGCCGGGGCCGCGCTGGTGGTTGACGCCCTCGGCCACGATGCGCAGCGCGTCGATGTCGAGGCCCGAGTCGGTCTCGTCCATGAGGGCAAACTTTGGCTCGAGCATGGCCATCTGCAAAATCTCGCAGCGTTTTTTCTCGCCGCCGGAGAAGCCTTCGTTGACGCCGCGGGAGGTGAACTTCCGGTCGATTTTCAGGAGGTCCATCTTTTCATAGAGCCGCTTGTAGTAGGCGGTGGCGTCGAGTTCGCCGCCCTCACCGAGGCGGGCCTGTTGCGCGGCGCGGAGAAAATTGGCGATGGAGACGCCGGGAACCTCGTTCGGGTATTGGAAGGCGAGGAACAGGCCGGCGCGGGCGCGTTCGTCGGGCTCCAGCTCGAGAATCGACTGGCCGTCGAGGAGCACGTCGCCGCTGGTGATCGTGTAGTCCGGATGGCCGGCGATGGCCTTGGCCAGCGTGGACTTGCCGGTGCCGTTGGGGCCCATGACGGCGTGTACTTCGCCCTGGCTGATCGTGAGCGTGAGGCCCTTGACGATTTCTTTTTCGCCGATGGCGATGTGGAGATTTTTGATTTCGAGTTGGGACATGTGAGGAAAGGGAGGGAAGGGGAGCGGAATGGGCGATAAATTCAGTCAGCCGTGGCCCTGGCCCGGCCGCGGAAGGAGAGTTCGATGCTGGCGGCTTCGAAACCCTCCGGCAGCAGGTGGCGCAGGCGCGAGGTCGCCTCGGCGGGCAGCTCGATGTCGTGGATGCGGCCGGTGGATTCGTCGTGGAAATGGGCGTGTTCGCTCAGGTTTGGGCAATAGCGGGTTGATTCGCGCTCGAAGTTGACCTGCCGCAACAGCCCGCACTGCACGAGCGTCTCAAGGCAGTTGTAAACCGTGGCGAGCGAGATGCCGGGCAGGCGTGCCTTTACACGGGAAAAGATTTCATCGGCGGTGGGATGATCGCGCTTGCCGAGGATGACGCTGTAAACCACTTCGCGCTGACGGGTGGCGCGAAGGCCGTTGCCGGCCAGCTTCGCGCAGAGCGCGTCATGGGTTTGTGCGGAGGCTTTCATCTTGTGAGCAGGTTAAACAAATTGGAATGGTTCCAAGTCGCAAGTCAGAATTGCGGTAATCCTGAACGCGCGCCAGCTGAGAACGCCGTTGCTTCGCCACCCGCTGGGCATAGAATTGTCCTGCAACCATTAGCGGATGCTTAATTTCCCCCATGAAAAAACTATCTATCCTCCTCTTGTTGGTCAGTGGCCTCGCCTTTTGTGCCCAGTGGGTTCGTGCCGACCCACTCGATGACATGATTGCCGGCATGAAAAAAGGGGTCACTGTCGATGCCGGCCAAAAGGAAGCCATTATCAAGACGGCAAAAGCAACAGCCTCAAAATCTTACCTGGACGGCATTGTTAACCTGTACCTCTGCGAGATCAAAATTTCCATCATCGACCGGGAGAACAACAGCGGCTGGCCCTGCCGCTCTTTTCTTCTCGAAGGCAATCCCTCCCTGCGCAAGCACCTCACCCAGGCGCTCAAAGATCGTTTCGAGGACAAGCCGGATTCAATTCTGGTCTATGCCGCAATCTGCCCTGCGATCTATGCCGGGGACGACAAGCTGGTCGATCGACTGCAGACGTATCTCAAGGACCACGATTCATTCCTCTTCAATTTTGAACAGGGCCAGATTGACCAGTATTGGCGGCCTTACATTAAAGGGGTGTTGGCGAAAGAAGCTACCCCGCCAGCCGCAAAATAAGAAAGTGACCGCCGCTGATCTGGCTTAGAGAGGTTTGAAAATTATTGTAGCCACAAAGGATCACAAGGAGCTCAAAGAAGGCATGTATTTTCGACGGCTTTTCTTTGTGACCTTGTGGCAAAAAATCCGGCTGACTATCTCAACCCAGAATTGCGGCAGACTCACCCATTCGCCATTCTGCATTCGCCATTTGCGTGAGCGCCGGCGCGCTCACGCATGTTCCGCCAGCCAGCGCTCGACCTCGATGGCAGCCTGGCAGCCCATGCCGGCGGCGGTTACAGCCTGCCGGTAAACATGGTCGGCGCAGTCGCCCGCGACATAGACGCCGGGCACCTTGGTCCTGATTTGCGAGCCATTCACAGGCACAAAATAACCGTTCTCATCGACGTCGAGCGCGGCGGCAAACGGCGCGGTGTTCGGCATGTGGCCGATGGCGACGAAGATGCCTTTCACGGGCAGCACCGACTCGGTGTTGCTCTTGAGATTCCTAACTTTCAGGCCGCTGACGGCACCCTGGGCAACGCCTTCGACCGACACCGGCACGCTGTCCCACACGGGTTGGATCTTCGGGTGCGCCGTGGCGCGGTCGGCCATGATCTTCGAGGCGCGCAGCGCGTCGCGGCGGTGGACGAGATAAACCTTGCTGGCGAATCGCGTGAGAAAAAGCGCCTCCTCAGCCGCGCTGTCGCCGCCGCCGATGACCGCCACCTCCATGTTGCGATAAAACGCGCCGTCGCAGGTCGCGCAGGTCGTCACACCCTTGCCGCCGTAGAGTTCTTTTTCGCCGGGAATGCCGGTCATGCGCGGCGACGCGCCGGTGGCGATGATGACGCCTTTGGCGAGAATCGTGCGGTCATTGCAGATGAGTTTGCGCGGGGAAGTGGTGAAATCGACCGACTGCACCTGCGCCTGCTCGAAGCGCGCGCCGAATTTCGCCGCCTGCTTGCGCAGGTTGCCCATGAGCTCGAAGCCGTCCACGCCCTCGGGGAAGCCGGGAAAATTTTCCACCTCGCTCGTCGTCGTGAGCTGGCCGCCGGGCAGGGAGCCCTCGATCACGAGCGGTGCGAGATTGGCGCGAGCGGTGTAGATGGCGGCGGTGAGGCCGGCGCAGCCGGTGCCGACAATGACGACGTTTTCAACCGTGGAGGAGGACATGAAGGGAAGAGTTCAGCTACAACTTAGCACACTTGGAAAGGGGAAAGTAGCAAACGCGGGAGAAAATGCGGCGGTAAATAGGACTACGCCATTGGTAGGGCCCGTTGCCCTCAACGGGCCGACTCGTCCGGCGTAGCCTTGGCGAAGGCGGAAAACAACGGGCGGCGACAAGTGCGACTTGTCCGCCATAGCTTCAGCGACGGCGGAAGCCTTGGCGGCTGGGGCAGCCGCCCCTACCTAAAACCGGTATTGGGCCACGATATTTTTAACTGCTCTAATCTTCGGTGACGGTATCGGCCGACGGGCTTTTGTCACCGGGCCTGCGGGAAAAATGCGCGGCGAGCAGTTCGCCGGCGCGCGCGATGGCGTGGAGCAGGCCTTCGGTGAATTGGCCCTGCTTGAAATGACCGGCCATGGCCGCGGTCAGCTCTGTCCAGAAGGCATCGCCGCATTTTTCGTGCACGCCTTGGTCGCCGATCACGGCGAAACGATGGCTGCGCGGTGCCACAAAGATCAGCACGGCATTGCGATGGGACGTGCGGTGCAGGCCGAGGCGCTGGAATTGCTTGCCCGCCGCGGCCACGGGATCGTCAATCTCGCGGTGGCTGACCAGCACGCGGATTTGGCCGGAGGTTTTTTTCTCGGCCTCGGCAATGGCGGACACCATCCGGTCGTGCTCGAGTTGCTTGAGAAAATGGCGGGGTTTCATGGGTTGTGTGTTTACCAGCTTCCACCTGAGCCGCCGCCGCCGAAACTGCCGCCGCCGCCCGAAAATCCACCGCCCCCACCTCTTCCGCC
>DATMNP010000088.1:0-57414 GCA_035568935.1 Opitutaceae bacterium
AAGCATGAGCTGTCCAAATTGGCCAACTCATGGTTCCGTCGACAACATCGGTTTGTTGGTTTCTTTCTGAAGAATGGGCCCGCAGGGACTTGAACCCTGAACCAAAGGATTATGAGTCCTCTGCTCTAACCATTGAGCTACAGGCCCGTGCGCGGCGGCTGTGACCTTCGCACCACCTCAGAATACCCAACCAATATGACCGTCTGGGTTAAAGTATTCTTCAGTTTGTTCGCAATGTACGCGCCATTTATGGCGGTCTATTTCTGGGCCGGTCGAAGATTTAAGAAGGCGCGTTTAAAGTACTACGGATACGGGTTTGTGGCCACTGGCGTGACGACGTGCATCGGGGCAAAGTACTTCGGATTGGCCATTGCCGGAAGGTATTGGACCGGGGCAGTAGCTGGCGAAGCAGCCGTTTCCGTCGCGCTCCTCGTTCTTACTGCCGGCGTAGTTATGATCGCCATCCATTATATCGCTTTCGTGTGGATCCCCGCTGCACGACATGCACGATCGAGTGAGGGGAAAAAGACACACAAGATACCCAGCATGAGCATTGCAGGAGACAAGCTCTGGGGACCGGTAGACATGAAACACTGGAAAACGACACCATGCGTTTCTGGTCGGCTTGCAACAGAACAGGACGTGAGGGAAGAGAGAGCGACGTTTTACCTTTCCGGTGACCGAAGCGAACTGAAGCCGATATTGATTCCTCTGCCGGCGTGCGCAATTCACCACGAGGAGAAAGAAAAGAGGGCAACGCCAGTCATTTTAATTCAGGCTGAGGAGACCCCAAAGATTAAAACGGTTGGCTTCAGATATCTCGGCGGCGGCAACGGAGTCTGCACACTTGCCGAGCTTGAGATTCTGAAGGAGCCTGACGGCCGATTCAAATGAAGAGAGCGGACCAACATCGCGAAGCCGTCGAGAGTGCTGAGCAGAACCGACTTATCGCGGCATTTCCTCGGAGGATTTACTTTTTCCTCTGGGGTTTATCATTATTTGTATTCTGGGAAATGAGCTTGATTGCGGTGGCCCGTGATTCTGACGGTTCGGCTCGGGAGGCCGCCAGGGCACAGCGTATGGCATATGCTATTGGTGCCGTCGGAACGATGCTTTGTGCCCTTGTCATTTGGAGACTTTGTTCGGCGTCTGGTAGATCATGGCTCTTCGCTCGCGGTACCGAGAAAGACAAAACTGGACTGGATGCGGTGAAAGAAGAAGAGCTAAGCAGCAGGGGGCTTGTCCACTTTGCGGTATGGGCCGTTCCCGGGCTCTCCTTTCTGACTGCAGTCATTCTTTGGATTTCGCTATGATGCGAAGCCTGATAATAGAATTTGCCGTCTTACGCGGGCTGGTCCTATGGCCCGGCATGTCGACTGCAGCGTTCGTCATTTCTTGCCTCTGGTACGTCGGTCACAAGATCGCGATTGGAAGAAGCCAAGGAAAAAGTTGGCGGGATGTTTTGGCAGATGGAACAAAGCCATTGACCGGGAGCATTTGGCTTGATGCCGCCTTATTCATTGCTGTCCTCGCCGGAGACAGCTAATATCGTCTTTGGCTTCACGGTAGAGAATGTACGAGAAGATCCTTCCTAGCATGGGTTGTACGGTTGGCAACGGTACAATCCATTGTTAAATGATCCGCCTAGTTTTGCCGTTTTTTGGCAGCGTTGGTGCGAATGCTCTCGCCGGTAAACTCAAGGACGGTTTTCTGCCAATAACCGTCGAATTAAAATGATGGCCGGCCGCCGCACCTCGGTTAGCCATACTAAAAATAGCTATTAATTAGCTAGCATAACTAACCCAAGCGCCTGCACCAAGTAAGATTAGTAAGATGCAGTAAACTCATTCAATATCTGCCACGGCGGATTCTCCAGCGCTACCCACGTCGTGTCGTATTTTTCGCGCCGTCCCGACAAGTGCCGGATCTGAAAAATGCGACATCTCTTATCGGCGTTCTGAAAAAAGCGCCAACTCGAGGGTGTCGGTGGCGCTCATTCCTTGGCCAAAATTCAGTGATTTGCGCCATCTTGTGGGGTTCAGTAGGCGTCACATCGATGACACTTTACCAGCGGCGGAGACGCCGCCGTGAACATCGAACGGCCAACACCGAACGTCCAACGTTCAAGTCCATACTAGAACAGGGTATCGGGTGATCAAGCTTGTGCTGCGGTTCTGTCACGCCGTTCATTTCATTTTGCGCCCGTCGCTACCCGTGCGCTTTGTTCGCGCGGCAGAGCGGCGCGAGCATCGGCCCGACCAGCTCGACCACGGCTGGCACGATCTCCCCGGCCGGGGGCCGGCGGCGCAGATGGAGCCATTCCTTCACGGCTCCGTAGAGGGCGCTGCTGGCCGCACTGGCGACCATCTCGATGGGGATTTTCCCGCGGCGTTGGCGCGGGTTCATCCCAGCCATCAGCACCCGGCGAATCGCGTTCGCGATGGCGGCGTCGGCCAGGGCTTCAAAAGCGTTATGGTCCTTGTTCGCTCCGGTCGAATGGGAGCAGCGGGCGAGAAAATCGCAGGCGGCCAGGACGACGGGAGCCGCGGAAGCAGCGCATTCGCCGTTGAACTGCACCTTTCGCTCTTCGAGCAACTGATGGAATTCGCCCGCCACCATGGCTTCGAACAAGGCGAACTTGTCGGTGTAATGATCGTAAAAGGTGGCGCGGTTGACCGTGGCTTCGTCGGCGATGTCCTGGACCGACAGCTCGTCGAAGCTGCGGCTTCGCAGCAGGGTGCGCAGCGCGCGGTGCAGCAACTGGCGCGTCCGCCGAATTCGCGGGTCCCGAACCTCGCAGTCCGAAATAGGCATGGATCCACGTTATCAGGGGCGGCCGCCAATGCAAAGAAAAACAACACTTGACGTTTATCTATTAATGCACAACATATGTCGTGTAACCAACAGTAATCGTTAAACTCTCAACTTCTCCTCTCATGAAAACAGCCATCCTGATCTCGCGCATCCTGCTGGGGCTTTTGTTCCTGGTCTTCGGCCTCAACGGCTTTCTTCACTTCATCCCCATGCCGCCTCCGTCCGGCCTGGCCGGCCAATACGTCGGAGCGTTGTTTGTGTCCCACTATTTGAGCGTGGTCTTCGCGCTCGAGGCCGTGGCCGGCTTTTT
Organism: Opitutaceae bacterium; assembly: GCA_035568935.1. Classification (GTDB taxonomy): domain Bacteria; phylum Verrucomicrobiota; class Verrucomicrobiia; order Opitutales; family Opitutaceae; genus DASRHD01. Next base: position 3,125 of record DATMNP010000088.1, read on the forward strand.
GCTGCTGGTGAATCGGTTTGTGCCGCTGGCGCTCGCCATCCTGGCGCCGATCCTGGTCAACATCGCCCTCTTCCATGCCTGCCTCGCCCCCAGCGGCTACGCGCCCGCGGTGGTGGCGGTCGCGCTCTGGTCCGTGCTCTTCGTCCGCGAACGGACGGCATTTGCGGGCCTCTTTGCGGTGAAAGGAACGGCATGATCGAGATCGGCGTCGACAGCTTTGCCCCGGCGAATGCCCCTGACTCCAGCGGCGTGGAGCTCGATCCTTCCCGGCTGCTCGGCAACCTGGTCGACCAGGTTGAACGGGCCGACCAGGTGGGCCTGGATGCCTTCGGCGTCGGCGAACATCACCGGAAAGAATACCTGGATTCCGCGCCGGCCGTCATTCTTGGCGCCGCGGCCGCGCGGACGAAGCGGATCCGCCTGACCAGCGCGGTCACGGTGCTCAGCGCGGCCGACCCGGTGCGGGTCTTCCAGGAATTCGCCACGCTCGATCTTCTTTCCCGGGGCCGGGCGGAAATTGTCGCCGGCCGCGGCTCTTTCATCGAGGCGTTTCCGCTCTTCGGCCTCGAGCTGGAGGACTACGATTCGCTCTTTGCCGAGAAGATCGAGTTGCTGCTGAAGATCCGCGCGGAGACGAACGTCCATTGGTCGGGCCAGCACCGCCCGCCGCTGACGGGCCAGGGCGTTTATCCGCGACCCTTGCAAAATCCGCTGCCGGTCTGGATCGGGGTGGGCGGGACCCCGGCGTCGGCCGTGCGCGCCGGCACGCTCGGTTTGCCGCTCATGGTTGCGATCATCGGTGGCGAGCCGCACCGGTTTCGTCCGCTGGTCGATCTCTACCGTGAAGCCGGCGCGCGGGCCGGACACGCGCCCGACAAGCTGAAAGTCGGCGTTCACGCCATCGGATTCGTGGGCGAGACCAATCGCCAGGCGCAGGACGACTTCTATCCGGGCTATGCCCATGCCTTCACCAAAATCGGCCGCGAGCGCGGCTGGCCGCCCATGACCCGGGCGCACTTTGAGGCGCAGCTTGGACCCAACGGCGCCCTCCTCATTGGCGACAGCGAGACCGTGGCCAAAAAAGTTCTCCATTATAATGAAGTCCTGGGCGGTATTTCGCGCCTGAACTTTCAGATGACCGTCGCCACCCTGCCGCAGGAGAAAATGCTGCACGCGATCGAAATTCTCGGCACGAAGGTCGCTCCGTTCGTCCGATCCCAAGCCGTAAGCGGGCAGTGAAGAGGCGCACGGCCCGACAATTCAAATCGCATCCGTCTTTACAGTTTTGCCAATTCCTCCCGCAGTATTTTCGCCAGCGGCTGAATGGTCTTGGCGCTGAATTCAAAGGAACAGCCGGCGGCGGAAAATAATTCTGGCAACGGGCGCGAACCGCCGAGCGCGAGCGCATTTTTGTAGGCATTCAAAGCCTGCACCTGGTCGCGTTTGGAATTGGCCCAGACTTGCAGCGCGCCAAGCTGGGCAATTCCGTACTCAATGTAGTAAAACGGATAAAGAAAGATGTGAAGCTGCCGGTGCCAAAAATTGGCCTTGGCGTTTTCAAACCCGCGCCAATCCACCTCGGCACCGAAGCGATCCATCAGCGCGATCCATGCCGCTGCCCGTTCGGCCCGGGTATGGGCCGGATGGGTGTAGATCCAGTGTTGGAACGCATCCACTGTGGCGACCCACCGAAAGACGTCGACCAGGCCTTCCAGATGGACGCGGCGTGCGCGGTTGGCGTCGGCGGCGGAATAAAATTCCTCGAGGAATTCATTGCCCAGCAATTCCATGCTCATCGACGCAACTTCACAAAATTCCATCGGTGCGCTGCTGTGGTAGGTGTATAAATCATCCTCGCGGGCTGCCAGCGCGTGAAAGGCGTGGCCGGCTTCGTGCAAGATCGTCTCCACATCGCGCTGCACGCCGACGGCGTTCATGAAGATGAAGGGCAGGCGCGCCTCGTTGAGCGTGGCTTGATAACCGCCCGGCGCCTTGCCCTTGCGGTTATCCAAGTCGAGCAGGCGCAATTCCTGCATTTGCCGGAATGCGCGGCTCAACTCGCCGTCAAGCCGGTCGAAAATTTTTTGCGTGCGCGAAACCATTTCATCCACCTGGGCAAAGGGTTTGAGCGGTGGACGGTTCTTCGGATCAACGGCTAGATCCCAGGGACGCAGTGCGTCCAGTCTCAGCTGGCGTCGTCGCTCGGCCTGCAACTCATGCATAATTGGCATGAGGTGCTCTTCCACCGCGCCATGAAACGCCTCGCAATCTTTCGGCGTGTAATCGAACCGGCCGAGCCGGCGAAACGCGTAATCGCGGTAATTTTCAAACCCGGCGTTCCGGGCCATTTGCGTCCGGAGTTTGAGCATCTGGTCGAAAAGCTCATCGAATTTTTCCGTCTCCATGAGCCTCCGTTTTGTCACTAATTCCCATGCCTCGCGCCGCAGCTCGCGGTCGGGTTCTTCGAAGTACCGGCCCATTTGCGTCAGCGTCTTTTCCTCGTCGCGAAATTTGACCGTGAGCGAGCCGGTCAATTTCTGGTATTGCTGGGACAATTTGGCGTCTTCGGTTTCCAACGGAACATTCTCCGGGCGGAACAATTCGACGCGATTTTTCACATCGCGGTCAAAGACGTGAAATCGCGTCGCCGGCAATTTGGCGCGCAAGGGATGGGCGGCGTAAGTTTTTTCCAGGGCGAATTGGCGTGGCTTGATCTGCGGCTCAATCTTTTCGACGAAATCCAGGTGTGATTTTTCCGCGTCGGCATTGTCCGTGTGGCAAGTCATGGCGATGTGACGGCGGCACCCTTCTTCATCAATCGCGCTGCTGAGTTCGCTCCAATCGAGCAACCAGCGTTCAAGTTCGGCGGCTGTCGTGCAATCCGCGCCGCGTTTCTCCAATTGGTCGAACAGCGGCGTGATCTGCGACGGGTCACCGAGGTCGGCGGACTGCGGGACGAATTTCCTTGGCCGGTACGACGGCAAATTTCCGAACGGCAACAAATTCATGCGCGCAAGACCAATGAATCCTTATGTCGGAGTCGAGGCAATGAAAACGCGGGCGGTCGAAAGTCCGCGCGCGAGCGTTTCATTGAGGCTCACGCGAAAAACGCCGCCTCATGACCCAGCCGACCGATTTGGATACGGCCCGTTAGGGTCAACGGGCCCTACCAGATGGCCGGCGATTTTTCCTGCTATCATAACACGTATATGGAACTCCTGTTGCGTAAGCGTTTGTACCATACCGTGCCATCGTTCGTGGCGAAGGGCGGATGGTTTTTCCTAACCGTTTGCTGTCAGCAACGTGGTTCGAACCAGTTGTGTTTGCCTTTAGTTGCGCCATTCTTGCTAAACGAGGCAGCTTTCTATCACCACACTGCTCGGTGGCATTTGCATCTTTTCCTGCTAATGCCGGATCATCTTCACGCGATTGCAAGCTTTGCGGCAGACGAACCTATGGCGAAGGTCGTGCGTGATTGGAAACGATTAACCGCCCGATTTGCAGGCGTGAAATGGCAGCGAGGATTTTTCGACCATCGACTGAGATCAAAAGATGAATTCGAAATTAAAGCGAGGTATGTGCGCGAAAATCCAGTTAGGCAGGTATTGGTTAATAATGCTGAAACGTGGCCGTATTTTGTCGATTGCGGTGTGCTCGGCCCGTTGAGGTCAACGGGCCCTACCTGCCAACCGTTCATTGGCACGTCCAAGCAAGCCGCGTAGCGGCTTGCTTGAAGTCTCGGAATGACAATTTCGCCCATCATGGGTCTGTCTAAACCGAAAATATGCTAGTTAATTAATGTACTGGCCAACCCATGCTTCCTATTACGTCTACGTCGCCCGCTCATAGAATTTTCACCGGCGCTTCCCAGATCGCTAACACAATGCTGCCTGCATCGCTTGCCACCCGGTGGCAGGAACCTGGCGGGTTGATCGTGAGGGTGCCGGTGGACGCGATGCCGTTCTGATCCCGCTCCGAGCCGGTCAGCAGCAGGATATGTTCATAGCCCAGATGTTGATGTAACGGCAGTGTGCCGGATTCCCGGCAGCGCAGAAGCGCGGCGGTCGGTCCCGTGATCCCGTCGCCATAAAGCCGGTGGATTTCGAACCCATCCTTGAATGGCTGCCAGGGGATCGTTTTCTGCCATCTGGCGATGGAGAAGAGGTCACGGAGCTCGATCCGGGGGTAGGGCAGCGGGGGATCGGCCGCGCGGTCGAGGGGAGTTTTCAAGGGAAGATGGAAGTGAGCGGACACAGGATATCCGCCGAAAAACTCAGGCTTTCCAGCTCCGGGTCATTTCATCCACGGTCGTCAAAACTCCCCAGATGCCGCCTTCCTCACTGATCATCTTTTCGCAAGCGCGGCGAATTTCGGAATCGAAACAGGAGATGGCGTCGGCGACGTAGTAGCACTTGAACCATCGGTCATAGGCCTCGCGAAGCGTCGTATGGACGCACACGTCAGCGGTCACCCCGGCGAACACCAGCGTGTCGATATTCCTGGACCGGAGAATGCTTTCGAGATTTGTGCCGCAGAACGCCCCGAAGCTGGCCTTGTCAATGACGACCTCACCGGCGATGGGCTTCAGTTCATCGATAATATCGTGGCCGTGTTCTCCGCGAATGAGCAACCGGCCCATGGGGCCGGTCGTGCCAATTTCACTGCCCGCATTGCGGCTGCGCTGCAATTTGTTCGGTGAACAATCCGAAAGATCCGGCGCATAGCCCTCGCGGGTATGCACCACAAAATGGCCGGCGCTTCGGGCCGCTTCCAGCAGCCGTTGGGCGGGTTCAATGATGGGGCGAACCCATTCGAGTCCGGCGAACCGGTCTGAATATCCACCGGAAGCGCAGAAATCTCGCTGAAAATCGATCATCATCAAGGCGGTCTTGGTCATGGTTGGATGGGTCAATGGTAAGCCGGTCTTCTCGCGTCGTGGCCATCGGATTTTTACCGGTGGCCACGCGCGAATCAACGGTTCGGTTTTTATTTCAAATAAGAGGAATCGTACATGTGCGTCACATCAACGGTGGTCTCGGTGACATTCTTTTCCTTAAAAAATGCCGCGACTTCGCCGGAAGCCTTTGCGGCCGTTCCGTTGTCCATCACCTCGATGTTTTTTGCCGGGCTGTAGAGCGCCACTTTCGGAAGCATCGCCTTCACGTCCCCGGGAGATTCTTCCAGCACTTTGCCGGCGATGGCGCAGGCTTCATCGGTATGCTGCTGGACAAACTCGTAGCCGCGATTCATTCCGCGCAGAAACGCGCGGGTTTCCGCGGCGTTCTTCGCTTCGTTCTTGGTGCTGATGGCGAGAATATCGAGGATCAGGTTCGGGGTCTCGGCGGAACTGAAGATGACGTGCCCGACTTTTTCCGCGGAGACCTTGGTGATCCATGGCTCCCAGGTCACGGCGACGTCCAGTTTGCCGGCCGCAAAAGCCGCCCCGGAATCATCCGCATTCATGTTGGTGAGCACGATATCGCTGTCGGTCAGGCCCGCCTTGACGAGGGCCTTCTCCAGCAACAACTGATTACACTGGCCCAAGGTGGCTGCGACGGTGCGCCCTTTCATGGCTTTGATGTCGGCGATGTCCTTCTTGGCCACGATCGCATCCGCACCGGCGGACGTATCGGTCATGTAGACGACCTTCAGCTGCCCGGGTGCCTTGTCGAGCACGGTGATCACCGTGTCCGCCGTGCTTAGCGCGGCGTCGAGTTCGCCGGCCATCAATGGCACGAGGGTGTCACCGGGCGAACTGAAGCTGACGGGCTTCACGTCGAGCCCTTCATCTTTGAAGAACCCCTTTTCATTTGCGACGAAGAAGGCGATGGAGCCGATCCAGCTGTTGTAGCCGACCTTGTAGGGCTTGAGGTCGGAGGCACGAAGCGGCGAGAGCGGAACGCTCGCGGTGATTATTGCGGAGAGGATAAACTTATGGAGGATGTGTTTAGTGGTCATGGGTGGATGTTTCTGCGGTTGAAGGGCTGACAAGGTCTTCGAGGATGGCCCTGCGGTCGTGGTCGGGCTCGGGCAGGTGCTGCAGCAGGCCGATGATCTCGCGTTTTAGCCGGATAAACTGATCGCTGAGCTTCAAGTCCAGCGTGCGGTCTGGCCCGAACGGGACGGTGATTTCCCGGATGATCCGGCCGGGCCGGGCCGAGAAAACCAGGATGCGCGTCGAAAGATAAATCGCCTCCTCCACGTCGTGGGTGACAAACAGGATCGTGGTTTTCTCGTGCCGGCTCAGGTGCAGGAGCAACTCTTGCATCTCCTCTCGCGTCTGGGCGTCAAGGGCGCCGAACGGTTCGTCCATCAACAACACTTTCGGCCGGTTTGCGAGCGCCCGCGCGATCGCGACACGCTGCTTCATGCCTCCGGAAAGCTGGCGTGGATACGCGTCATAGAATTTACGCAGGCCCATCAAGTTCAGGAGCGAATCGGCCCGGCCGGCATCGGCCGCCGTTTTGCCGCTGCGGTTATTCGCCAGGCCAAAGGCGAATCTCGCATTCTCCCGGACGGTGAGCCAGGGAAACAGCGTATAGTTTTGAAAAACCATGCCCCGGTCATGTCCCGGCCCGGCCACCGGCTCGCCGTCCAGCAGGATCTCCCCCTGGGTTGCCTGATCGAGCCCGGCGATCAGATACAGCGTCGTCGACTTGCCGCAGCCCGATGGGCCGACCAAACTCACGAATTCAGCATCGCCCACCTCGAACGAGGTCGGCGACAAGGCCACCGTGTCGCCTTGTTTGGAGCGATAGCATTTTTCCAGGCCTTTGACTTCCAGTCTCATCGCTTGGTCGTGTCGGCCCAGTGAAACAGGCGGGCGTTGAATTTACGAAAGGCCAGATCGATGGTCAGCCCGATGCAGCCGAGCAGGAAAAGGTAGATGAAGATTTTCGGGGTTTGCAGGAAGCGAGAAAACTTCAAAATCCGGTAGCCCAGTCCCTCGTTGGCCGCGATCAGTTCGGCGACCACCAGGTAAGTCCACGCCCAGCCGTTGCAGAGCCGCAGGGCGTCGAATATTCCCGGCATCGCCGCCCGCCAGATCACCTTTCGCAACACCTCGCTGCGACGGGCGCCCAGCGTGTAGCTGACCTGCAGCAGGTCGTACTGCACGCGGCGGATCTCATCGGCCACCATCAGGACGAGTTGAAAAAAAGTACCGACAAAAATCAGCATGATCTTCGCCAGTTCCCCGATGCCAAAGCAAAGCATGACCATCGGAATGAGCGCCGGGACCGGGATATAGCGGATAAACTCGGTCACCGGTTGAAACAGGCCCTCCAGGGTCTTGAATGAACCGATGCACACGCCCACCGGCACCGCGATCACGGCCGAGAGCAGGAAACCGGCGGTGACGCGGAGCAGACTGATTCTTATGTCGCTCCAGAGGTAGTGGTCGGAAAGCAGCGATTGCACCGAGCCCCACACGCGCTCCGGGGTCGGCAGGAATATCGGATTGATGAAATCCTGATGGCTCAGCCAGGCCCAGGCGGCCAGGGCAGAGGCAAAGCTGAGCGCTGTGAGCATCTTGTAGAGCCACGCCGGAATGTCGCGCCGCAATTCGAACCACGCCAGCGGCGTGGTGCGGCGGCCCGGCCCGGATTTGGCCGGTGAGCTTCGGTCGAAGGTGATCATGGCTCGGGGTGCTTTCGGCCAATCAGCGTTGGGCCAAGGGAAGGAAGCAGGCTGGATGGACGGGCGGAGCGCATGGGTTGCACCCGATTAAAAGCAGCTTACATGCCATTATAAAAAAAACCAACCGGTCAGTTTTTTGTTTGCCATTTGTCCGGCCAGGCGCCTGCTTCAAGGCATGGGACAGCCCGGCAAGCCCCGGGAAAACATTGATATAAAGCATTGTCATGAGGCCTGATATGAATGGAAAACCTATGTCCGCGACGGATCGCCTCCTGGCTTTGCCCATAAACTTGCCTTCGTGCCCGGGCTACTCAACCAATGCCTGGGTTGTTTCCCAGTTGCTCCCGGGTTGGACTCCGATCTGATTTCGAAACGAGGCAACGCCTCGTTTCTCCTTTTTCCTTAAATACTGCTTCAATATCCATGGCTTCGAAAAAGAAAACCGTGTCGCGCGACCGCATCATAAAATTTGCGGTGAAGGAGTTTTCCCGCGCGGGTTTGGCCGGGGCCCGAATGGACAATATTGCGCGCCGGGCGAAGATCAGCAAAGGAAGGATTTATTATCACTTCAAGAACAAGGACGATCTCTTTGCGGCCGTGCTCCAGTCCGCATTTCAAAACGAGCGCGCTTCGCAGGCGGCGCCGGAACATCCGGTCAGCTCGATCCGGTTTTGGAGCGATTTCTACCGCCTCAACAAAGAGTGGTCGTGGCTGCTGATCCGGGAAGGATTGGAACGGAGAAAAGAGAACGCACGCTACGAGGACGAAGCGCGCCGCTATTGGGAGGCAGCTGTGGCCAGGATGCGCCTCAACGCCGGCCCGGGAAACTGGCCGGAATTCCTCGATCAATCCCATTTGCTGCTCGCGCTCGTCGCGATCGAGATCGCGCCCATCGCGTTTCCCCATCTCGCCCGGCTCATTACAGGCAAAGATCCCGAGAGCTCCGAATTTCAGCGCGAGCGAACGGAATTCCTAACTGCGTTTGCGCAGTTTTGTGTCGAACGGGTTGCCCCGGCAGCGTCCCCCGGCGTAGGGCCTCGGCCGCCATCGCCAGCCGGCCGCGATGCCACGTCGTCGTAGGCGTCTCCAACGTTCTTGTCGGAAGGACGGATAGGTTGGGGCAATCTTTCAGCGGCGGGGTCTTCCTGGCCAAACCGCAGTTTCGCAAGAAGCTTGCGTCTTGGCTTGCGCCTTCGCCTTCCTTGGGTTCGGCTCAGTTGATCCAGATCATGCAACAGGCCGTAAATCGCTACCAGCCATAGGCCTTCTTTACTTTGCAACGCATGTCCTGAGCCCGGCTCACTTCATAGGTATCATGTCGGAGATTCGATACATCATTCTCTCAGATCTCCACCTTGGTGCCGCCAACAGCATTCTTACGGCGCTGGATGGAGAGGAAAAGAACACGGTTCCAGGCCAGGCAAACGAGTTGCTGACCCAGTTGGCGCGATGCCTGGGGGAACTCGCCGCATTTAACCACTCTTCCGCCAAACCCGCTTTCATCTTCAACGGAGACTGCCTCGAACTCGCCTTGGCCGGGATGAATGAGGCGGCCATGGCCTTCCAGCGTTTCCTGGCCCTGACCTTCGTGCCTTCGGGCCAGGGGGTGGGGGCTGCGACCGGCCGGTTTCACGAGACGGCCTACTGCCTTCCCGGCAACCACGACCATCACTTGTGGAACCTCGCGCGCGAAACGCAGTATATAGAAAATTATATTGATCGGCGGAAACCGGGCGATTCGCTCGCGCCCGAGTTCTACGCGACCAACATGTTCATGAACGCGAAGCTGCATCCGGTGCGGTCCGGGTTCCTGGACGCGGTGGCGCGGCAGGTTGGCCTCGAAGGGAATCCGTCCTTCCTGGCGGTTTATCCCAATTTGGCGCTCTACGATCCCGGGCGGGACCGCTGCGTCGTCATCCACCACGGACACTACGTCGAATCGATCTATTCGCTGATCAGCACGCTGAACACGACCTTGTTTCCCGACAGCCAGCCGCCGGATAAAATCTGGGACCTCGAGTCGGACAACGGCGCTTGGGTCGATTTCTTTTGGTCGACGCTCGGGCGTTCCGGACAGGCGGGCGAGGATGTCGAGCTGATCTATGACAAAATGCAGTCGGCCGGCGCTTTCGATGCGCTGTTGCGAAACCTTGCCAAGGCGATTGCCCCGGGAATCCCTCCGCGGAGCAGGTGGCTCTTCGCCCTCAAGCGGCGCCTGGTGGGTTGGGCCCTGCGCGGCACGCTCGGACGATTGGCGATGCGCGAAGCCCAAGACACCGGCGGGCCGTTGAGCGCGGACACCGCCGCGGGCCTGGCGAACTACATGGAAAAATACGTTTATTCCGAGATTGCTCGCGGCAACGAAGGTAAAATCCCGGCCGACACCACCTTCATTTTTGGCCATACCCACAAGCCCTTCGAAGACCAGAGGGCGTTCAAGGGATTTAGCCAGCCCGTCAAGGTCTTGAATTCCGGCGGGTGGGTGGTGGACACCCTGGCCCCAGACCCGTTGCACGGCGGAGCGGTCATGGTGGTCGATGACGAACTGAATGTCGCTTCAATCCGGATGTACCAGGAAGGCGCCGGTTCCGATGGCCGCGTCCAGGTGAAGGCCGCCACCGCAGGGGAGAATCCGTTGTACGACCAACTGAAGCGGGGGATCGATCCAAACGCCGAGCCTTGGAAATCCCTCGGTGTCATTTCAACCCGGGCCGTCGACAGCCATCGCGAAAATCTCCGGCGTAGAGTCCGCAGCAGAACCTAACTCCACCGTGTCCAGCGCAAGTTCAAAAGCAATATCGAGGGATGACCGACGCGAACGCGTGGTTCCTTTCGTGGCCGGGGATGGATTCCGCTGCAATTTGATCCACGTGACCGGCCCGAAGACGCCCACGAAAGGCCCCGTGCTCCTGGTCCACGGGGCCGGGGTCCGGGCCAATATCTTCAGGGCTCCGGTTCGCACGACCATCGTCGACTACCTGATCGAGCGGGGCTACGATGTGTGGCTTGAGAATTGGCGCGCGAGCATCGACTTGGAGCCGAACGCATGGACGCTGGACCAGGCTGCGGCCTATGATCATCCCCAGGCGGTAAAAACCGTGGTGCGGGAGACGGGGTGCCCGAAAATCAAAGCCGTCATCCATTGCCAGGGCTCGACCAGCTTTACGATGTCCGCGATGGCGGGCTTGGTGCCGGAAGTAACCGCGATCATCAGCAATGCCGTGTCCTTGCACACGATCATCCCGTGTTTTTCCAAGCTGAAGATTTACTACGCGCTCCCGTTCCTCGCCCGGTTCACGCCCTGCCTGAACCCGCAATGGGGCCTTCGCGCCCCGACCCTGACGGCAAAGGCGATCGCGTTTATCGTGGCCGCGGTGCACCACGAATGCGACAATCCCGTTTGCAAACAAGTCAGCTTCACTTACGGCAGCGGGTTTCCCGCGCTCTGGAGCCACGCGAACCTCAATCCCCCGACCCACGAATGGCTCAAGGGTGAATTTGCCCAGGTCCCCGTTACCTTTTTCCGGCAGATGGCCAGCTGCGTCCGGCGGGGCAACCTGGTCCGGACCGGGGCGGTCCCGGGATTGCCGGCCGACTTTGCCGCCCAGCCGCCGCGCACGGACGCCCGCTTCGCGTTCTTCGCCGGGGCGGACAATCTTTGCTTCCTGCCGGAAAGCCAGCAGCGGTCCTTCGCCTTTTTCGACCGCGCACGAAAGAATTACCACTCGCTGCAGGTGGTGAAGGATTATGGCCATCTCGACATGTTCATGGGCGAAAATGCGGCCCGCGACGTGTTCCCGCTGATGGCGGACGAATTGGACAAGACACCCTAACCGATCGAAAGAAACACCTATGAGCATGCCCAACAGACTTAATCAACAGGCCGGACGATACTCCTTGGTCGACGGCATTCCTTTTCACCTCCCGGTGAGCTGCAAGGGTTCGCCGGTGCTGATGGCGGTCTTCACGATCGACCCGGTCGCCGCCCGGAAGCTCATCCCCGGGAATGAAATTTTTCCGTTCCGCTTTGGATCCCGGGCGCTCCTCGTGGTGACGGTGGTCGATTATCTTCACACGACCATTGGCCGTTACATCGAATTCAGTGTCGCCATCGCCTGCACCCACGGCTCCCGGCCCGCACCACCCTATATTCCCGCTCTTTTCCAGGGCTGCTTCGGCCTCGGGCAGTTCGTCTACGACCTTCCGGTCAGCACGGAGATTTCGGTCAAGGGAGGGAAAGGCATTTGGGGCATGCCCAAGCACCAGGCCAACCTGGACTACACGGTTGGCGACACCGTCGTGAGCAGCCAGTACAACCTCGATGGGCAGCCAGCCATCCGGATCGAAATCGATCGCCCAAAAAGTGCGTGGCTTCCGCTCAAAATGACGGCGGTGAATTACTGCGCGTTCCGGGGCATGCTGTTTAAATCGTCCATCTATTTCAGCGGGAAGGCGGGATTCACCTTCAAAAAGAAGGGTGCGGCGCGCCTGATGCTCGGCACGCATCCCCGGGTGCAGCCGCTGCGCGGCCTCGGGATCGACCCGAATCCGCTTTGCACGGTGTTTGTGCCGGCAGCCGACGGCGTGCTCGACGATCACCTCGAGAGCTGGTTCCTGAGCTCAGAAACCGCGCCTTCTTTGCCGACTGAAGGAATGCAAAGCGTCGTCGATCTCGGTTTGGGCCAGGAATGGCTGTCTCCTCCCGCCCCTTGGCCAAAAGACCTTCCTCCTCTTTAACCCCAATAAAAATGAAATCCATCCTGTCCCTGCTTAATAGCGCCCTTCTGTTCCTGTGCGTTTCCATGTACTTTGGAACCGGCTGGTCGCTCGCGCTTTTCTTCTTCCCGACTGCGGCGCATCTCACGGTAAGCAGCTACGCCCTGGTCTTTGTCTCGCCGGTGGCGAACGCGACCACCTTCCTTACCGTGATGACCAAAGTCATGCTCGTATCGAACCTGATCATGATCGTGGTTGAATGGAAAACGCCCTATCGCTGGTGGCCCATCATTGTCTTCCTTGCCTTGATCGCCGCAACGCTGCTGACCGTTTACGGGATATTTCCCTACAACAACCTGATGAATGCCGGCATCACCGATGAGGTTCTGCTGCATCAGACGCTCTCGAAATGGATGACGCTCAATCTCGTCCGCTTCAGCCTTTGGACGGTCGAGTGGCTGGCCATGATGACCTATTTCGTGCTCAAGCTGAAGCGGACGGAGGCCGCAACCCTCGTCCCATGAAAACCCGGAATTGGGGCTATTGGGTTCTTTGGGCCATCGCGGTGATCACGATCATCAGCGGTGCGGTGCAAATTTTTGCGCCGGGCGCCGAACTTCGAATGTTGCAAGTCGAGTTGACCCCGACCACCGCGCATTTTTTCGCAACGATCGGGATGTTCATGGTTCTGTTCGGCGGGGTCCTGGCGCACAGCCTGGCTGGCGACACCCCGGATCCCGTCGTGGTGTTCTGGGCTGGCTGGCAGAAACTCGGCGCTTCCGCCATCGTCGGCCTCGGGGTGATGCACCACATTTTCTCGCCGCTCGCCCTGTTGGTCGCCGCGTTCGATGGCGCCTCGGGAGTCGTGGCCTTTCTGTACTGGTGCAAACTGAAACGCACGGCATGACCTCTCCCCCGGTCAAACGATCCCTCATCCTGGCCGGCGGCGGCATGCGCGTGGCTTACCAGGCCGGCGTGATCCGGGCCTTGGGCGAGGCCGGGGTGGCGTTCGATCACGCGGATGGAACTTCGGGCGGCACGATCAATCTTGCCATGATGCTCAGCGGCCTGTCGCCGGCGGAAATGTGCGACCGGTGGCGGACGCTCGACGTCAGGCAGTTTGGCGCGGCCATGCCACTGAAGAACTATCTGAAGGCCCCGCACCTCATGGCGCTCGGCAGCGCCGGCGGCATCATCAAGCAGGTGTTTCCCCACCTGGGCATCGACGTGGCGAAGATTCGGAGTTCGGGCGGGATGCAGGGGACTTTTAACGTTTGCAACTACACCCGGAAAGTCTCCGAGGTCATTCCGCACCCGCAGATCGATCTCGATCTGCTCGTGGCCGGCATCTCGTTGCCCATCTTTATGCCGCCCGTCGCCAGGAACGGATCCCTTTACCTGGACTCCGTTTGGATTAGGGACGCCAACCTGATGGAGGCGGTGCGCCGCGGAGCCCAGGAGATTTGGGTCGTCTGGTGCATCGGCAATACCGACGTCTATCGCGCCGGTCCCTTCAACCAATACGTCCACATGATCGAATTGAGCGCCAATGGCGCCCTCTTCAACGATTTCGAGCGGATCAATGAGATTAATGCCCGCATTCTTGCTGGCGAGACGGTCGGCGGGCGCACCGGGCCGATCCGCCTCCATTTGGTCAGGCCCGACTATCCTTTGCCGCTGGATCCCGATTTTTATACGGGACGGATTGACGCGGCGACGCTGATCGCCATGGGCTATGCCGACGCCAAAACGTATCTGGCGGCGATGAAGCCCGCCGGGCTGCCTTTCGAACCAGGAGTAACCCACATGCAGAATCCAAAATTAGGCGTGGCTTTCCGCGAAGTCATGGCCGGCGGTTTCTCGATCGGCGAGACCGATCCGGCCGCGGGTGCCGACAAGGGCAAACGCGATGGCAACGTCCTCGCCATGCATGCCGCCATTTCCATCCAGGACATTGCCGGCTTCCTCGCCGATCCCGGCCACCTCGGCCAAATCAACGGATCCATCGATTTTCCGCCCTTTGGCTCGAACATCCTGGCCAAGCGGGGCGTCTTCAATCTCTTCTGCCCAACCGACGATCCGAAGCTCAAACTGATGGTCTATGAAATGGCGTTTGAGCACGGCGGGCAGGATTACTACCTCGCGGGCAAAAAGGAGGTGAGGCAGCACTCCTTTCTCCATCTCTGGCCTGACACCACGACCCTGTTCACCCAACTCCACCGCGGCGTGGACAAATCGGGGCCGGTGGTTGGCGCAGGCATCCTGACGCTGGGCCCCATCGATCTTTTGAAGATGGTGTGGACGATGCACGCCCTCAACGCCGGATCCCTCACCCAGGGAATCAAGGCCCTCGCGAAGTTCGGCTGGTTTTTCACCGTTGAATTGTGGCGCACTTACTTCTGGAGATAACCCCATGGACTTCGATGTGATCGTGATTGGCAGCGGATTTGGCGGCGCCATCACGGCCTGCCGCCTGGCTGAAAAAGGTTATAAGGTGTTGATTCTCGAACGCGGCCGCCGCTGGAGCAAAAAAACGTATCCCCGCGGCCTGGATGACGCCTGGTCCTGGAATCACCTCAAGCCCGAGTGTGAGAACGGATGGATCGACCTCAGGGTGTTCTCGGGAATGGCGGTCGCCCAAGGCGCGGGGGTCGGCGGCGGTTCGCTGATCTACGCAAATATTTCCTGTGAAGCGCCGGCGCGAACTTTTCAACGGGGCTGGCCCAAGGAAGTCACCTACGACGAACTTAAACCGCACTACGATGCCGTGGCCAAGTTCATGAACGTCCAGCGGATTCCGCAAAACCAATGGACCGAGCGCATGAAGCTCATGCAGGAAGCGGCGGCGAAGATTGGCCAGGCCGATCGTTTCCGGCCCCTTGAACTCGCGGTCTCATTCGACCCGGATTGGAGCTACGACCGGCCAAACGCCCGCGATCCTTCGCAGTCCAAGCGGTTCATCAATGCCCAGGGCGTCGAGCAAGGCTGCTGTGTTCACCTCGGCAATTGTGACATTGGGTGCGAGGTCGGGGCCAAAAACACCCTGGACCACAACTACATCCCTTGGGCCGAAAAGCATGGCGCCCAAGTCCGGCCCTTGCATCTCGTGACCGACGTCTGCCCGATGGCCGGCGGCTACCGGGTGAGCTACGACCGGCTTGAAAATCAAAAGCGGATCCCCGGCGCTGTCACCGCCCGACTCGTCATCATTGCCGCCGGTTCGCTTGGCTCGACGGAGCTGCTGCTCCGCTGCCGTGACTTGAATCACAGCCTGCCGGGCATCAGCCCCTTTCTCGGGCGGGACTGGAGCAGCAACGGGGATTTTCTCACCCCCGCATTTTATGCCAATCGCAACGTGGCCCCAACTTGGGGCCCGACGATTTCGAGCGCCATCGACTTCCTGGACGGAAGCCAATCGGGCCAAACCTTCTGGATTGAAGACGGGGGATTTCCCAATCTTTTGGGCGATTGTCTAAAGAAATGTCAGAAACATCCGCCAAGGAACCTGATTGCGAAAGTCTTGGTTGAAGGCATCCAGCACCTATTGAAAAATCCTGACCCGGATCCGCTGAAGAACGTCATGCCATGGTTTGCGCAAGGGGTGGATGCCGGAAATGGAGCCTTCAGCCTAAAACGACCCTGGTGGTTTTTCGGCCAGCGCCGCTTGCATCTCGATTGGGATGTAAGCCAATCCCGGCCGGTGATCGACGCCATCGTCGCCATGCATCGGAAGCTTTCCGCCGCAACGGGCGGAGAGCCCCTCGTGCCTCCGACCTGGACGGTGGCGCATGACCTTGTCACTCCCCACCCGCTCGGCGGATGCAACATGGGCGACACACCGGATCGAGGCGTGGTTGATCACAAGGGGGAGGTTTTCGGCTACAAAAATCTTTACGTGGCGGACGCGGCCATCATCCCCGAGGCCCTGGGCGTGAATCCTTCCCGCACGATCGGAGCTTTGGCGGAACGAATCGCGAAATTGATCTGCGCCGAAAGCCGATAGCGGACGAACCACGGCAACTGAGATATAAATCCCCTCCATGAAAATTCTAAACGGAATCTTTTTCTTCGGCTATGTCCTGGCCTTGGTCGTTTTCGGCGGCTTGTGCATATTTACCGCGCAGATTGACCAGAGGCTTCTCTTTGGCCTGCACACGGACGGTTTGGCTCCGCAAACCGCGGCAAGCCTCCTCAGCCAATATCGCTTTTCCCGGGCGATCGAATGTGGATTCGGGGTTTTCGCATTGATCTTCCGCCAGGAGATTTATCGTGAGAGGCTCTATAACCGCCTCTTTCTCGGGACCATGTTCATGGGGGTGGCGGCGCGGGTCGTTTCCCTCTGCCTTGACGGCCGGCCGGCCCCGATATTCTACGGATTTCTCGTCTTCGAGCTGATCGGCGTGGCTGTCATCTTTGTTTATTCGCGATCCACCTTGAACAAAGCTACCGTGTAATTGCACGGCTGGGTCTATCCTCGCCACCCGGTGCTTCGAACGATGCAAGCCGCAGGTTGAAGCTTTACCTCCTGCACTTTTCCGTCATTTTGTCCATGATCTCCTGCCAAGCAGCCTTGGCAAAGGCGGAACAGTTGAAACCCCAGCTCCTTCCACGCAACTATCATGGCCCGAATTCTTTTGATCGATGATGATGATGCCGTTCGCAACGTGCTCTACCTGACCCTGACCAATTGCGGCCACACGGTGATCGAGGCGCGCAACGGCAAGGAGGGACTGGAGCAGTTCAAGGGCGCCAACGCCGACTTGGTGATCACGGATATCGTGATGCCAGGGACAGAAGGGTTTGAAGTCATGATGAAGCTTCGAAGGAAGCATCCGGCGGTGAAAATCATCGCGATCTCAGGCGGCGGGCTGCACAACGCGGAACACTATCTCCATACCGCCAAGCTCCTCGGCGCGGTGAAAGTCCTCGCCAAGCCGTTTTCGTATGAAGCGCTGCTCGCGGCGGTCAACGAACAGCTGCCCGGCGGCGCAGCGGCGGCATCATCGCCCGCGTCGTAGCGGGCAGCGGATCGGACTTCGCCTCCACGCGGCTAAATGAAAAGGGCTTCGCCATTTTGGATGCGATTATCCACCGGATCCGGCAAAATTACTTATCTCTCGCCCAAATGGCGGAGCCATTTGTTTAGGAGCCCTTGGCAAAGCCCAACGGGCTCCTAGTCGTCGCTTTTGTCGACCCCGGCGCTGAGAACCTTCCCGTTGCCAGGATCGATTTCGACTTGGTTGACGGTTTTATCGGGGCCGACAATTTCGAAGGAGTACATGAGGCTGCCGTCCTCGGCTTCAAGTTCACCTTGGATCACATTGCCCTTTACCGCCTTTTCTGCGGCCTTCAACGCATCGTCGAAGGAAATTTTTGCCAGCCCCGGAAGATCGGCGTCGTCGACCTCGCCGGCTACATGGATGGAGCTGACCACGGCAGGTTTTTTCGGGCTATCTTCTGTTTGGCCGTCTTTCGCCATGGCGGGAATCGTGGTGATCCCGGCGAGGGCCGTGAGGCATCCCAGCGCCATTAGCAGATGGGTGGTTTTTTTCATGATTTGGTTCTGCGGGTTTGTCCTGTCGTGATATGCTGACTGGGTTCGGCAGTCTGTCATATCATCGGGGCCAAGTGAATCCCTATAATTGCAATTTTTTCTGCATTAGCAGGCTGTTGGTGCGACTGGGTGTTCACGGCTGGTCGAGCATGAGGCGGACGGTCGCAAGCAGCTTCTCCGCGGTCAGTGGCTTGGACAGGAACATGAGCCGGTCGGCGATCGTCTCTTCACTCAACTGGGGCGTTTTCGCATTCCCGCTGATCGCAATGATGCGCAGGTCGGGATCCTTGGCCTGCAATGCACGGATGACGGTGGCGCCGCTCATTCCGGGCATGTGCAGGTCGGTGATGACGAGTTTGATTTCTTCCTGCCGCAACCGAAAGGCTTCCAATCCCTCAAGGCCTACGGATGCGGCCGTGACCCGGTAGTTGTGTTTTTCGAGAAGGTGGGAGACAGTGTCCCGAACGCTTGGATCGTCGTCGATGAGCAACAGCTCCTCTCCCTGGCCGGCGGGCAGGGATGCCGATGCGGCGCCCGGCGCCTCGGTAAAAGCCGGCTTCGCGCGGGACGGAAGCGCCGGCAAGTAAATGCGAAAGACCGTTCCCTGGTCCATGATGCTATTGACCGTGATAAAACCGTGATGGCCTTTCACGATGCCTTGCACGGCGGAAAGACCGAGGCCGGTGCCTTTGCCAAATTCCTTCGTCGTGAAGAATGGATCGAAGATGCGCTCCATGTTTTCCGGGCGAATGCCGGTGCCCGTGTCGGAGACGGCAATGAGCGCGTAGGGACCGAGGGCGGCTTCAGGGGGCAGGCCGGGCTTGGTGGTTTCACTGACCAGCAGGTTCTGCGTAACGATGTTGATCCGGCCGCCGCCGGGAGGCATGGCGTCACGGGCATTGAGGCAAAGGTTGTGCAGGACTTGGTTGATCTGGGTTGCGTCGCCGAGCACCGGCCAGAGATCGGCATTGATCTGAATCGCCAGGTCAACATCGGACGGAAGCGCCTGCTGCATGAATTTGGCCGCGTCAGAAATCAGCCGATGCAGATCCAGTTCGCCATGATGGCCGTCGACGCCGCGCGCGAAGGCGAGCAACTGTTTAACCAGGGCCGCGCTGTGTTTGACGCTCGATTCCACCGTTTCGATGATGGCATGACTTTCGACATTGGGTGCTTTCTCGCGCAGGATACCCATCGCCAGCAGGATGGGGGTCAGTGAATTGTTGAGATTGTGCGCCACGCCGCCGGCCAGGGTCCCGATGCTTTCCATCCGTTGCGTGTGCAGGATCTGGGCCTCGAGTTTTTTCTTTTCAGTCACGTCGGTATTAATGAACAGGATGGACTCGGGATCGCCGGCCTGGTTCGTCACGAGCGTCCAGCGGCTTTCGACCACCACCGGGGATTCCGCCTTGCCCTGCAGACGAAGCTCGCCCCGCCATTGGCCGTCGGCCGCAAGTTTTTGCAGCGCGTCGAGGTAGCGCGGATGGTCGTGCTTGAAGAGCAGGGTGCGGACATCGTGGCCGAGCGCTTCTTCCTCGGTCCAGCCGGAGAGCTGGGCGGCGCTGGGGTTCCAATAAGTGATGCGCTGCCTGATGTCGGTCACCCAAATCGCGTCGTGCGCCTTGCTCAGCAGCGCAGCCTGCTCGCGAACGCGCGCTTCGGCCTGTTGGAGCTGGCCTTTCTTTTCGATTTTATCGAGGGCCTGGCGAATGGCGGGCACCAGGCGGGCCGGCCGGTCCTTGATGACATAATCGACGGCCCCGCGCTTCAGCGCTTCGACGGCGCGTTCCTCGCCGATGGTTCCCGAAAGAAAAATAAACGGCTTGCCCGGACGCTTTTCCAGGGCGAGATCGAGCGCACTGAGCCCATCCAGGTCGGGCATGGTGTAATCCGACAGGATGAGATCGAACTCCTCCCGCTCGAGTGCAGCCAAAAAATCCTTGCGGGTCTCCGTGCGCTTGATTTTGCAGGCGGGCCATGCCGTGCGGAGTACATTCTCCACCAGTTCGGCGTCGTTGCTGTTGTCTTCGAGATGGAGAAGCTTCATCGCACGATTTTTTCAGGAACCCCAAGGACATCATAACAACGCATTTGTTCGCGAACTGCGAATAAGAATTTCCCCCGGGCAATTTGGATACAACAACCTATTCCGGATCGACCATTGGCCAACAACGGCCCGACGATTTGCTGAATCTTAACCGCCAGCGCCCGGATGCTGGGGATTAACCACCATAAGTTGGTTAAAAATTAGAAATGGACGGGGTCGCAGGGGGTTTTCCACACGAACGCAACGGACGCGAAGGCGACCCAAGGAAATGATAATTCGGCGGACAAGGGGCAACGTGGGCTTCGAGGCCGGGTGTTCAAGGAGCTCGGCGTCCGGAGTTTGCCGTGCCACCGGGGGCTTTGGCAAAGGATGGACGTTCAGCGTTCGACGTATCAATGTTGGTTCCCATGCATCCCGCGATTTTATGGCAACGCCTTTTGGGCGTGTCCTTGCTTTTTTGTTTTGGCGCCGCGCTCCAGGCAGGGCCGAGGCCGGCCCATGTTTCTCCCGCGATGCAAAAGGTGGTGGATCAATTCTGCGCCTTCAATCGCCACAAAGGAATCGAGGAGCAACATCCCGATCCCACCCAGGCGCTCGCTTACGCCCGTTCGCTGAAGGCGGATGGAAGCTGGCCCGACCTCGATTACGCCTCGGCCGCCCGTTCGGCCTGGCCGCCTCGTGACCATTGCAGGCGCATGGTGGCGATGGCCATGGTGGCGGCCGGCGGCATGGATGTTTCCGGGGACGACCGGAAGAGACTTCTCGATTCCATTCACCGGGCCTTTCGGTTTTGGATCCGCCATGATTTCCAATGTCCCAACTGGTACGACAATGAGATCAGCATCCCCAAGCTCATCGGCACTTGTGCATTGCTCCTTGGGGAAAACCTGGCGCCGGATGAGTACGCTTACGCCACGCAGATCAGCCTGGCGCGTTATGGAATCGGCAAGGCGGGCCAGAACAAAGTGTGGCTTGCCGAAAACACCTTGATCCGCGGACTGCTGCAAGGGGACGAGGCATTGGTCAACCAAGCCGCCCCGACCATTTGGAACGAACTGCACGTTTCAATGGAAGAGGGGGTCCAGCCTGACTACAGTTTTCATCAGCACGGCCCGCAGCAGCAGTTCGGTCTCTACGGCCTGGCCTTTGCCGCTGAGATTGGCCGCTGGGGCACCGTGCTGCAGGGAACGCCATGGGCATTGCCGGAGGATAAATTGGAGGTTTTCCGGCACTACCTCCTCGACGGTGAAAACTGGGTGTCGTGGCGCGGAGCGATGGACATCAGCTCATGCGGGCGGCATCTCATGCCGCGCAATCCGTTGGATGGAGCGGCCGAAACGGCCGCCGTCATGGAGGAAGCCGCAGTCTTCGATCCCGGCTCGGCCCCGGCCTACCAGGCCTTTGCCGCGCGCAACCAGCCCGGCGTCCCCAATGACCTCGTCGGCAACAAATATTTCTGGCGCTCGGATTACATGGTCCACCGCACCGGCGAGTTTGCGGCCACGCTCAAGCTGTCCTCGAAGCGCGTGGTCGGCACGGAGATGGTGAACGCGCAAAATCTCTCCGGCTATTATTTGGCGGACGGAGCCCTTTATCTCTACCAGAGCGGCGGCGAATACACGGATATTTTCCCGGTTTGGGACTGGCGCAAGATTCCCGGCGTCACCTGCGCGCAAACCGAGCTCCCGGCGTTTAAGACCACGTTGGTCCAAACCGATGTTCCCGGGCTTGAGTTCAAGACTTCTTCGGTCCCCAGCGATTTTGTCGGCGGTGTCTCCGACGGCACGAATGGCTGCGCCGCGTTGGATTACGCCCGGGACGGCGTGGTGGCGAAAAAAGCCTGGTTTTTCGGAGCGAACTTCGTCGTTTGCCTGGGCGCGGGAATCAGTGGCGAGGCCAGGGCGCCGATTGTCACGACCATCAACCAATGCCTGCTGCGCGGCAGCATCAGGCTCCAGCAAAATGGCAAGGTGAAGTCACTCCAGGCCGCCGGCGGCACTTCGCTCGCCAAGGTCGAATGGGTTGAGCATGACGGCTGGCGTTATGTTTTTCCCGGCGGCACCCCGGCCCATCTCAAGGCCGGCCGGGTCACCGGCAACTGGAAAAAGGTGTTTGCCAATCCGGACACCCCGAAGGGAGACGTCACGGAAAATGTTTTCACGCTCTGGCTGGATCACGGGAAGGCGCCGCAGGATGCCAGCTATGCCTGCGTCATCATGCCGGCGGGGGAGAAAACCACGGCGGCGGTGGTTGCGAATACGCCGGAGGTGCAGGCGGTGAAAATCGACCAGGCTCTGTTTGGCGCGGTGTTCTGGCAGCCCGGCAAGGTCGAGCTGGCGGACGGTCTCCTGGCCTGGGTCGATCAACCCTGTATTGTTTTGGTCGATACAGATATGCGCGCGGCCTGGATCTCCGATCCCACGCAGAAGCTCGCGTCAATCCGGCTGCAGGTCGGGGAACTCGTGCAAACCGTCACGCTGCCCACGGGGGGCGAAGCGGGGAGATCGGTGGCAGTGAACATCCGACCTTGAACATCGAACGTCCAAGTCCAGACGCTCAAATATTCACGGCTGGCGTCGCATTATGATTTTCTTGAATCGGCTTTAGCGCAATTCGTGTGGCTGGAAATGCTGACTTCGACGTTGGGCGTTGGATGTTGGACGTTCGAGGCGGTCGCCTAGCGACTGCCGATCGCCGCTTTGACGTCATCCGGCATTTTGACCGAGCTCAATGGCACGTCGCCCGGAGCCCCCGACGCCACCCACCATTTGAGGATCAGGATTTGCCTGTGGCTCAACTGGGGCTTTGCAATCGGCGGCATGTGGTCTTCGTCCTTCAGGTCGAGTTCGATCCGATCGATGAGGTCTGACTTATCGACTTTGCCCGGCACGACCACCGCGCCATCCCGGCCGCCTTTCATGATCGCCGCCAATGAATCAAGCCGGAGCCTCTTTTTTTGCTTTTTCTCGCCGTGGCAGGACACACAGGCGCTGGCCATAATCGGTTTGACGATGCCCGTGTAGACCAGCGGATCGTTGTCCGCCCTGCACGTGAGCGCCATGAGCGCAAGGGACAGCCCGGTGAGACGAACGATAACGGCAAAAGAGAGTTTCATGAAAGGCGGTGTGATTTATTTTGTGGGCGGGGTGAGGACACCCCGCCCACAGTAGAATCTGTGCAACGCGCCAGATTTCAATTCAAGAAAATCGCTTCGTTGGTTTGAAACAGGCCGTCCGCCAGCTTGGTCCAGGCATCGACCGGTGTCCGGTCGAGAAAAGCGGCGCCGGCGGGTTCCGGCTGGAAGGCGTTGTTGCCGCGGAAATTCTTGGCGGCCTTGGCGGCGATCGCCGCCCGGCGCTTGGCGGCCACGCTGTTGGCCTCGGCCAGCTTTTCGGAGGCAATGGCCAAGGTGGAATTTTCCCCGGGGTTGTGCCGGATGTAGTCGAGGCAGAGGCCGATTTCCTTGGCGGACGGCAGGCGGTTGAAAATCTCCAGATAGAGGAAGGTGACGCGCTGGGAATCATCGGTGAGATCCTGGAATTGCGGTCGCTCGGCGAGTTTGCGGGCGGTTTCCATGACCAGCGCGCTGTTCATGAGGAAGAGCGCCTGCTGCGGCACGAGCGTTTCATAGCGCCGTCCGGAGGGCACGCTGGGGTTGGGAAAATCGAACTGGGTGAAAAGTTCCGGCGGATTGTGCCGGTCGACATAGGTGTAAAGGCAGCGGCGGGTGGCGAAGTCGGCGCTGCCCAGCAATACGGACTTGCCGCCAATCTTGGTGAGGTCGAGGGTGCCGGCGATGAAGAGCAACTCGTCGTGGAGCTCCTCGAAATCGAGGCGGCGAAGGTTGGCGCGCCAGAGCAGGCGGTTGTCGGGGTCGGTGTCGGCGTAGGCCGCATTGTCGGCGCTGCTTTCGCGGTAAACCTGGCTGAGGACGATCATCCGCTGCAGTTTCTTGATCGACCATCCGTCCCTGACGAATTGGGTGGCGAGCCAGTCGAGCAGCTCCGGATGGGTCGGCGCGGAGGATTGGTTTCCGAGATCGTCGGGCGTATCGACGAAGCCGCGGCCAAAATCCTGCTGCCAAAGGCGGTTGACCAGCACCCGCGCGGTCATCGGGTTGGCCGGGTCGGCGATGGCGCGGGCCAGTTCGAGCCGCCCGCTGTCGTTGCGCCATGCCGGACGGTCTTTGGGGTTGCGGGAAAGAATTTCCAGGAAACGTCGCGGCACGATGTCGCCTTTGTTCTCCGCTTCACCGCGGAGCAGCACCGGGTAATCGACGGGACGGGGCACATCGAGCATCGCGCAGGATCGCGGGGGCGCGCCGGGGTCGTCGCACTCAACATCGTTGATATCGCGGTTGAGCCCGATATCCTGGAGGATAAGTTCGCGGCGCCGGGCCGGATCTTTGCCTCCGCTGCGCCGGAACTCGACAAAGTCTGCCTTGATCTGCTTTTCGCGTTCGACCAGGGCATTGACCTTGGCCTCGTACGCCAGGTAGGCCGCGTCCCGCGGCACGGGATGGACGAAGGGCAGCTGCCAGGCGAGGGGAGGCGTCCGGGAATTGGCGAAGACCCCGTAGAGCGAGTAATAATCTTTTTGCGGGATGGGGTCGAATTTGTGGTCGTGGCAGCGGGCGCAGGAAACGGTCAGGCCGAGAAAGGCCTTCGATGTGACATCGATCTGGTCGTTGACGATGTCGCGGATGTTGTCGTTGAACTGATTGCCGAGGGTCAGGAAGCCAAGTGCGGCAAGCGATGAGAGGTCGGCTTTATCCACATTGGCGTGGGTGCGCCTGGCCTGCTCGATCACGACGCGGTCGGCGGCCAGTTGTTCGATGATGAACTGATTATAGGGCTTGTCCTGGTTGAACGCGCCGATGACGTAATCGCGGTAAGTCCAGGCGAAGGGAAAGCGCGGGTCTTCGCGGCGCGAGGCATCGCCCTTGGTGTCGGCGTAACGCGCGACATCGAGCCAGTACCGGGCCCAATGCTCGCCGTATTGAGGCGAGGCGAGCAGGCGGTCAACCACCGTGGCGTAGGCGCCGGGAGAATTGTCCGCCATGAAATCCTGCAAATCCTGGTCGCTGGGTGGCAGGCCGGTGAGGTTGAAGGTCACGCGGCGCAACCAGGTGTGTTTGTCTGCCGCGGGATTGGGCTTCATCTTTTCTGCTTCCAGCCGCGACAGCACAAAATTGTCGATCGGGTTGAGGCACCAACCGGTATCCTGCACCGCGGGAATGGCCTGTGGTTTGACGGGCAGGAATGACCAGTGCTGCCGGCCGACTCCGCCGTAGATGGGTGAGCTGCCTTTGACTGCGGTGGAACGCGGGTCGGGTGCGCCGCGGCGGACCCACTCGGTCAAATCGGCGATTTCATCATCGCCGAGCTTGTGCCCTTTGGGCGGCATCTGCAGGTCGTCATCCGTATAGCGGATGGCCTTGATGATCAGGCTGTCGTCGGGCTTGCCCGGCACGATGGCCGGGCCGGTGTCGCCGCCGTGGAGCACTCCCTCGCGGGTATCGAGCATGAGGCCGCCTTTGATTTTGTCGGCATCATGGCTGTGGCACTTGTAGCATTCGTTGACGAAAACGGGGCGGACATGTGCTTCAAAGAAATTGCGATCGTCGGCGGAAATCGGGCCGGCGGGTGGAATGACCGTGTCCGGCGCAGCGGGTTTGGCTGCTGGTGCGGGCACAATGGCTGACACCGATTGGTTCGTCACGACCGGCGTATCCGCCGCGCGCAGCGGGGCGAAGGGCGCAGTGATGCAGACCAGTAGCACGGAGGCGCAAAACTTCCTGGCGTATAAAACCGACATGTTTATACCGTATTAACCACAGTGGTTAAAATGCTCTAAGCGAGGATCGGGCTGACCACATTGCCGGCGACATCCGTGAGACGAAAGTCGCGGCCGTTGAACCGGTACGTCAGCTTGGTGTGGTCAAACCCAAGGCACCGGAGGATGGTCGCGTGCAGGTCGTGGACATGAACCTTGTCTTTGACGGCGGCGCCGCCGAGCTCATCCGTTTCCCCGTAAACCATGCCGCCCTTGATGCCGCCGCCGGCCAGCCAGGTGGTGAAGGCTTTGGCGTTGTGATCGCGACCGGGATTTTCATACCCGTTGCGGTCGCGCGTCGGCTTTCGTCCGAACTCGCCGCCCCAGATGACCAAGGTTGAGTCGAGCAGCCCGCGTTGTTTCAAATCACCCAGCAGGGCGGCGATGGGCCCGTCGACCTCGGCCGCTTTTTTCGTGAGCCGTTCCTGCAGGTCCTCATGGTGGTCCCAGCCGTCGTGCCAGACCTGCACAAAGCGGACACCGCGTTCGACCAAACGCCGGGCAATGAGCATTTGTTTGCCCTGGGGCGTATTGCCATAGGCGGTGCGCACGCTCTCAGGTTCCTTGTTGATGTCGAATGCGTCGGTCGCAGCCGTCTGCATGCGGAAGGCGGTTTCAAAAGATTCCAGCCGGGTCTCGAACGCGGCTTCCCGCTGCAGATTGGCGGAGTGGAGCACGTCGAGGTGGTGGATAAACTCCATCTGTCGCTGCTGTTCCTTGGGCGGCAGGTACTGGTTGCGGATATTCTGGATCATCTGCTGCACGTTGGCTCCCTGGACATTGACGGTGGAGCCCTGGAACGCGCCGGGCAGAAAAGCCGACTGGTAGTTGGCCGCGCCGCCCGGCGGCAGGCCGCCCGTGCGCAGCGCAATAAAGCCGGGAAGATTCTGGTTCATCGTGCCCAAACCGTAAACCACCCATGAACCCATGCTCGGCCGCACGAGGCGCAGCGAACCGGTGTTCATGAACACCGTGGCGACATCGTGCGCGGGAATATCGGTGTACATCGAGCGGATGATCGCCATGTCATCGACATACTGGCCGGTCTTGCTGAACACCTCGCTGACGTCGATGCCGGCCCGGCCCATCCGGTTGAACTTAAACGGCGAGCCCATGGCCACGCTGCCGTCGGCCATCGTCTGGCCGTCCATCCGACTGAGCGCGGGCTTCGGATCCCAAGTGTCCACGTGGGACGGGGCGCCCTGGGCGAAAATGTGGATGACCGCCTTGGCCTTGGCCGGCAACGGCGGCAGCCGCGGCGCCAGGGGATTCGTCGTGGCCGGTGCGAGCATGCCCCCGTCGGCAAAAAGATCCGACGGGTCGAGCAATGCGGCCAGGCTCAAGGCGCCGAGCCCGAGCCCGACGCGGTTGAGGAACTGGCGGCGGGTGAGAACATAATCCGCGGGGTCGGTGGAGTATCCGCAGCAACCATGATGGCCATGATTCGACATAAAAGGAGTGATCGCGATAAGTGACGCTCCGCTTAACGGGTAAGTTACGCTTCACTTATTTCCATTGTCATGCAGATGACCTGCGCGTAGCCTGCAGCCAATAAAAATAGCCCAACGAATAAAAGGATAAAAACATGAATACATCCGGCCATCCTGCATTTTTTCCGGGCGAAAATAAGATTTCCGGCGTCGATTCAACCGGGTGCCTGGGCAAACCTGCCTGGGAAAAACCCGAAGTGCAAAAATTGTCGGTTGGGCGGGGCACGTCCGGTGGAATTAACAATGTCGTCGAGGTCGACGGCGGTGGCCTCGCCACCTCCTGACGGCGGGCTCCAGACACATCCTAAGGCCTGCGTAGTTGGTGCCGGTGGAAAACCTGGCTTTCGGGGGGCGTTCTCCGCAGGCCCGGTGCGGACTGGAGCAAGAGAACGCCCGCACAGAAAAGGCCGGCGGCCTGAGTTTGCGGGGACAGGTTTTTATTCGGCATAGGGCAATGTCCCTGCCACTTCAGCAACGACAGTGGCATTTGATATGCTGCTTTTTCGGCGCCAGCCGGGAAAACCCGGATACGCAGTCGCCGGGGTTCAACAGCTTTTTGCGGAGGATGAATTGCCATGCCGATCAATATTCTCGTCGATTCAGGTCAGCCCATCCAGCCGCCGCCGGATGTTCAACGCACAACCCTCGGTCTCGATGTGCTTTCCCGGTTCGTCTGCAATACCTGGGATGAAGCCGCCAACAATGGGGGAGCTCCTTTCGATGCCGTCATCATTGGCGCCGGGATGTTCGGCGGCTATTGCGCCGACAAGATTTATCGGGACGGCGCGGCCAGGGGATTGCGCGTGCTGGTCCTGGATGCCGGGCCTTTTTTGGTGCCCACCCACGTTCAGAATCTGCCTCGGGCCGGGCTGAATGTACCCGGGCCGCTTTATCCCGCCAATGACCCGGGCACGGCCCGCGAACTGGTTTGGGGAATGCCCTGGCGCAGCAACGTCGATTTCATCGGACAGGCTTATTGTGTCGGGGGAAAGTCATTGTACTGGGGCGGTTGGTGTCCGCGGTTGCAGGCGGACGATTTAAGTTCATGGCCGCCGACCGTGGCCCAGTACCTCGTGAACAACTATCCCGCCTTGGAGTCGCAGACCGGCGTCACCGACAAAACCGAATTTATCCAGGGTAACCTGTACTCATTGTTGAAAACGCAGATCAGCGGTTTTGTCAGTGCCGCGTCGATTGCCAATCTCAACTCGGTGGAGGATCCGCCGCTGGCGGTGCAGGGCCAGTCGCCCGCGTCCGGTCTGTTCAGCTTCGACAAGTACAGCAGTGTCACGCTGCTCATCGATGCCGTGCGGGAAACCGCCGGCCAGCCCGACTCGCAGCGCCGGCTGTTTGTGGTGCCGAATACCCATGTGACGCACCTTGAGACCTCGGCCGGCGTCGTAACGGGTTTGCACGCTTCGGTGAACGGGCAGGCGCGTTACCTGCCGATCGCTTCCTCGACTTCCGTGGTCCTTGCGCTGGGCACCATCGAGTCGACCCGCCTGGCGCTGCTCTCGTTTCCGACCGGGACCGGCGGGCAGCCCGAACGCATCGGCCGGAACCTAATCTCCCATGTTCGCAGCAATATGTATTTCCAGGTCCGCCGCAGTGCCCTCGATCCCACCAACATTCTGCCGCTGGTGCTGGAAACCGGCGCACTGCTCGTCCGTGGCTCGACGCCGCAGGGCAAGTTCCATCTCCAGGTCACCGCCTCGGCCGATCCCGCGGGGAATTCCGATGCCTTGCTGTACACCATGATTCCCGACGTGGACCAGCTCGATGCGATTTTGGCGGGCCAGCAGGCCGGCTGGATTTCGTTCGCGTTTCGCGGGTCCTCCCAGTTGCAGGGAGACACCGTCACGCCGATTCCCAATGGAACCGGCCGGTGGATAAATCTCAGTCCCTACGAGAGCGATGAATTCGGCCTGGCGCGAGCCTATGCCCAGTTCACGACCACCCCCGCGGAAAACACCTTGGCCGATGCGATGGACCAGGCCATGGTCGACCTGGCCAACCGCCTCGCCAACGGGAATGCCGCGGATCTCAATATTTCCTACCATGGCCGCGATGCCCTCGGCACGACCTACCACGAAGCTGGCACGATGTGGATGGGAACAACGCCGGCGACTTCGATCACCGACCCCAACGGGCGCTTCCATCATGTGCAGAACGCGTACTGCGCAGACCAATCGCTGTTTGTCACGGTGGGCTCCGTCAATCCCACGCTGACCGGGCTCACGCTGACGAGAAAGGTGGCCGAGGCCATCGTCGCCCGTGCCACCGGAGCCCCGCCGCCGCCGTGAGGCCTTTGCATTTTCCTCGCGGCAGTCGCACCATTTCCGCAATCCGGGACTGGTGGCCACCCGCGTCCTCTGGGTGAACAACCCGCCGACGTTCTGACGGGTGGTGGATGTTTCGCGACGAAATCAGGATAATGACGCTTGACGTTACTATCGCGATGCGTATCTATTGGGGAGGATGATTCTTTCCTTCCGTTGCGAGGCCACCGAAAAAATCCACAACGGCGACAAGACGCCTGGCCTGCCGGCGGACATCCAAAGGGTCGCTCTCCGCAAACTCCAACAACTCGACATGGCACAGAAACTCGGCGATCTCCGGGTTCCCCCGGGCAACCGGTTGGAGCCGCTCAAGGGCGACCGCAAAGGCCAGCACTCCATCCGCATCAATGACAAATACCGCGTCTGTTTCCTTTGGACTGATCGCGGCGTTGAAGACGTGGAGATCGTAGATTACCATTAAAACCATGACACAAAAACTTCCACTTCCCACGGCCGGCGAAATGCTTCGCGAAGAGTTTCTCAAGCCCATGGCCATCACGCCGTATCAATTGGCGAAGGACATCCGCGTGCCGCAAACCCGCATCTCGGCCATCCTCGCCGGCACCCGCGCCATCACCGCCGACACCGGCCTGCGCCTCGATCGTTACTTTGGGCTCTCCGAAGGGTGGTGGGTTCGGCTCCAGACGGATTGCGACCTCCGCAAGGCGCGCCGTGAACTGGGCGCACGCATTGCGCGGGAAGTTAGACCGCGCGAATTCGCTGCTGCTTAATTTCGTCGCCGGCCCAACGCGGCCTGCAACAAGCCTTGGAAAAAATCCGGGTGATGGCGGATGAATGAAAACTCTATAGGCTTCGATCAATGGATCATGCCGTCGAGGACGGTTTCAAAATACTTCGGATAGGCGCTCGATATTGGGTGTTGGTTACATCCCGCCTCTTTCGGTGCCCAGCCGCTCCGCAACAAATGCGCAGGGCGGGTCAAGCCATGCGTAGCAAAAAGCCGTTTTTGGGTTATACTTGGATCATGGAAAAGATCTGCATAGCCAGTGGGGCGGTCTTTCTTGGTTCGATAGCCTACTATCTGGCCCAGCTCACCGGGCGCAGCGGCAGTACGTGTGTGATCCTTGGTCTTCTCGTTGGCGCCTATGGGATGTGGCTCGGCGAGCAACTGTTCACCAAGATTCACCACAAACACTAATCCGTCTCTTACCGCCGTCGCCAGTCATCGTGCTCCGTTGGAAGCTTCGGTACCTTCGATGAACGGATATGTGGTGCGGTAAAAACAGAATGACTCTGCTGCGGCTGACTCCGGCAAAGACCTTCGAACACAGCGTCCCGTGGCTGATCCTGTCGCGACTGCATTGTTTATCGCGCAGGCGCCGATCCAACTTTGGTGTTGGGCGTTCAATCGTCAGTGATGCATTTCCTACGAAGCAGCGAGCTGCCCCTCGATTTCGCTTAGCAGGGTGGCCATGGTTGCGCGCTGCTCCTCCATCTTGCTGCGTTCCTCCAGCAGGACGAGGTGGTCCTCGGAGAGCCTGGCCCGCTTGGCCGCCAATGAGCGGCTTTGGCTAAAAAGATTTTTGCGCAGGGCCGCGAGCTCCTCCCGCTCCGTTGCGAGCGCCATTTCATCCCGCTGCAAAGCCGTCCGGGACGCATGCAAAGCCGCCCATGATGCGTCAATTTCGCGCAGGAGCTCGTCGTAGGACCGCTCCACCTTGCCCCCATCCGCCGCCACCGTCGTCTTCTGCCAGAGCTCAAACTCTCCGCCGAGGGCATGCAAGCGCTCCTCCAACGCCTGCTTCTCGCCCGAGAGCCGGTCGATCTGCTCGTTTAATTGCGTCCAGGCGGCAGGGAGGGCCGGCAACAACGAGCGGGCGCGGCCCAAAATGGTCGAATCGTCGTCGGCATTTGAGAAAACGTCGGCAATGCGCAAGCGTATGCTTTGGACCACCGATGCAAGATCCACGTGTTTCGTCACCACAATGATGGAAGAAAGCGCATCGGCCTGCCTCAATGTCCCGAGTAACTCTATCACCGAAGCGAGGAACTCGGTTTCAATGAGCAAAAGGGGAAAGGGCTTAGCGGTCGCACGCCTCTTTGCTTCTTCGGCCAGGCCAGTTGAAACGATGGCATAGCCATCTTGGGCCAGATCGTTGATCACGCTGTCGAGTCGGGAAGGCGTGCTTTTTAGCACAAGGACAGAATGGGCATGTTTCATCGGATAAATTATTTGGTGCAGGTAAACGCAGCCATAGCACGAATCGTGCGCAGTCCCCCGGCCGGCTGCATGAAATATGCATGCACTAAATGATGAAAAATATTCACGACACTATTTGCGCCCGAATGGGATCAGGCACGCCTCGTGCAAAAGATCTCCCATAAAAGACACCATGGTCGCACTCGAAACTTCGCTTCAAACTGGCCCGGACAAACCTGCGCCCACTTTTTTGCGCAAATATGCGCCTCTGCTGGCGGCGGCGGCCATCTTCTTTTTGCTCGCCTTTGCCGTCCTCACCCTGAATTTCCGAGCGGCCACGACCACCAAGGTCTCCGCCCTGTCGATCAACCTGGCGGGACGGCAAAGAATGCTTTCGCAGCGGCTGGTCAAGGCCCTGCTGCAAACGCAGTCGGCCTTGCGCGAATCGCACCCGCCGGCCGAGGCCCTCAAGGAAGTGGTCCTCGCCCAAAAACTTTTTGACACCACCTTGCAGGGTTTCGATGTGGGCGGCACCGTGGTTGGAGGCGATGGCAGCGACGTATTTCTCCCTGCGATCACTTATGCACCCGCCCGGGTTCCGCTGGCTGCTGCGACCGAGCTGTGGGGCCCTTACAAACGGCAACTGGCGCCCGTGTTGACCGCCCAGGCCGCCGCCGCGCCGGTGACGAACGAGGCCCTGGCCGGGGCCATCGCGTATGGCACCGCCCACAACCTCAAGCTGCTCGCGTTCATGAACGAGATGACCTTCAAGCTGGAGGAAGACAGCCGTCATCGGGCCTCCGTGCTGCAGTCGGTGCAAGTCGTCGTCTTCCTGGCCATGTTGCTGGATGCCGGATTTTTCCTGTACTATGCGTTTGGCCGGCTGCGTCGGAGCGACCAGGCAGAGCACGACCAAGCCGCCCGTCTGGCCGCCGGCCACGCCGAACTTGCCGCGATCACCGCCAGCCTCAAGCGGGCCAAAGCCGAGACCGACTCGATATTCAATACCGTGCGCGAGGGCCTTTGCCTGCTGGATACAAATTACCTTGTCAGCGAACAGTATTCCCAGGAATTGCATGACATCCTTGGCGGCGAGAGCCCGGCGGGAAAAAACCTGCTCCACTTGCTCAAGCAGCGGATCACCGAAAAAGAATACACCACGGCCTGTGAATATTTTGCCCTGCTCTTTAACGCCGACCGGCGCGAAAAGCAGGTCCTGAAAATCAATCCCCTCGCCCAGATCGAGGCGCATTTTCCCGAGGCCGGCGGAGGCCTGATCCAGAAGACGCTCCAGTTCCAGTTCCGCCGCGTTTATCACGGCCAGGAGGTCGAACGGCTTTTTGTCAGCGTGACCGATATTTCGCAGCAAATCCGCTTGGAACAGCGCTTGCGTGAGGCCGAATTGAAGAAGGAGCGGCAGCTCGAACTTTTGCTCGCCATCCTTAACGTCGAACCCGCGAGACTGGCCGAGTTCATCGAGACCGCCGAACGCGAGATGGAGCGGACCACCCTTTTGCTCAAGGCCGGGGAATCCGGTGCGGGTGAAGTGGGCCCGCGAACCTTGGACGGTCTTTTCCGAAACATCCATAACCTCAAGGGCAATGCCGCCCTCCTCGGCCTGACCCAGTTCGAACAGGCGGCCCACGAGATGGAAAGCATCATCACCGACTTGCGCTCGAAACCGGGGCTAACCGGAAATAACCTTCTGCCGGTGGTGGTGCGCCAGGCCTCCTTTGTTTCCGACCTGGCGGAGGTGCGCGAGCTCGTCGACAAACTCTCCGGCCTCAAGTTTGGCTTTGTGCAGCCCGCCGCGGATTCCGGCGACGATTTTATCGAGCCGCTGGCGGATCTTGCCTCCAGTCTCGCCGCGAAACAGGGCAAGGCTGCGCAGGTGGACACCACGGGATTCGATCCGACAGCCCTGTCGGCGGCCAGGCGCTCACTCGTGCGCGACATCTGCATCCAACTTACGCGCAATGCGCTCACGCACGGCATCGAGCTGCCTGGCGAACGCGAGCAACTTGGCAAACCCCAGCACGGGACGATCCGTTTGTGCCGGCTGCCGCCCGACGCGGCGCGGCCCGGTTACTACAGCTTCACTTTTCGCGACGATGGCCGCGGCCTGCAATTCGACAAAATCCGCGAGCGTGCCGTCCGCACCGGACTGCTCGCCCATGGGCAAAAGACATCATCGGGCCGCCTGGCGGCCCTCATCTTCGAACCCGGGTTCACCACCGCGGAAACCGTTACGACCGATGCCGGCCGTGGCATCGGGATGGATATAATCAAACGGCGGGTCGTCGACGAATCCGGCGGGGAAATCAAGGTGCTCACTTCGCCCGGCCTTTTCTGCGAGTTCCAATTCCACCTTCCGGTCTAACTTTGCCCCTGTTTCCATGGTCAACCGCCTTCTTATCGTGGATGATTCCACCATTATCCGGCGCTCCATCCAGCGCACGCTCGGCGACGGGCGTTTCAGCGAAATTTGCACGGCCAGCAATGGCGCCGAAGCGCTGCGGGTCTTTAAAAGCCATCCGGCTGAATTTGTGACCATGGACATTACCATGCCGGAAATCGACGGCATCAGCTGTGTCGAAACCATGCTGCAATTGCGGCCGGACACCCGCATCCTTGTCATCTCCGCCCTCGCGGATCGTGCCACCGCGATCCAGGCCATGACCAAAGGCGCGGAAGGATTCCTGCTCAAACCCTTCACGCCGGAGGAGCTCTGCGAAGCCGTGGATGACCTGCTCTCCGATTCTTTGGCATGACCGAATCCACGCTCAAAATCTTTGTGGATGGCGTGTCGGATTATTTCCGCCAGGCCATGGTGGAGCAGGTGGAGGTGCATGCTCCTTACCTGGAGAAGGGCCCTTTGCGCCTCTTGGATTATAGCGCGGTGATTGGCATCAGCGGCGGCTATCGCGGCTGCGTTTATTTCACCGCGGCTTCCTCGATGCTCCGGACCGTTTTGAAAAAGACCGGCGAGACGTCGGACGATCCCGATCTCCTGGCCGACCTCGCTGGCGAAATGGCCAACATCATTTCCGGCAACGCCCGGCGCGAACTGGGCGAAGGCTTTGCCATTTCCGTGCCCACGCGCCTGCGCGGCCAGCCCAAGGAACTGGCTGCGCCCGGCGAGGGCCCTGTTTTTGTCATCCCCATCGTGTGGCGGGGAGAACGCTCCGAACTCATCGTCTGCTTAAATTGATCACCATGCACGAACGCGACCTCGACGTTTTCATCCAGCATACGATGAATTATTTTACCAAGATCGCCCACGAAGCTCCCGAGCCTCGCCCGCCCACCATCGATTTCTCGGCCCCGGTGTTCCTTGATTTTACGGGGGCGATCGATGTTTCCGGCCAGAGCTCTGGCACGGTTTACCTTACGATGCCCGACCGCATGGCGCGTGCCCTGCTCGAGGTGGTGGGTGAACCCGGGCGCGATGAAGCGACCTGCCGCGATCTCGTCGGTGAAATCGCGAGTACGATTTCAAGCAATGCGCGGGCTCATTTCGGCAGCGCCTTTCAGATCGCCGTGCCGCGCACTTTCACCGCGTCCACGGCCATTGAGCCACTCCCGCTCCAAGGCCGGTTCATCCTCCCGTTGCGCTGGCGCGACGCCGAGGCCCTCCTCGTCATCAGCATCACCGAGCTTCCCTCATCCAACCATGCCCAAACCGACCATTAAAATCGACCGCCCCCACCAACTTGTGGCGGACTTTCGCGAGAAAGGCCGCCATGTGCGGCTGAACGCCGGCGAATGGAAAATGCTCCTCGAGCTCGATGGCGAAAAGCCCTTCCGCGCCGTGTGCGCCCAATTCGCGATTGAAGCCGAGGCCATGCCCGGCCTCCTGACGCGTTTTAAACGGCTCGGCCTGGTGGTGGAGTCGCGGCTGAATCTGGATGAATTTCTCAAGCAGCGCGGCCTGTCAGAGCTGCCCGCATCAATCGTGACGGCTCCATCCGCTGAAACGCTGGACGCCGTGGAGATCATTGAAGTGGTCATCGGCGGCTCGGGACCGACCACCGCACCCGTTGCCATGAATCAAACGGAAGTCATGGAATTCACGCTCGGTGCAAATCCCTCCGCGGCCGCACCCGCCGATCCCCCGATGGATGAGGTGTCATCAGACGGGCTGCGCCTCAAACCCCTGATTGATTTCATCGTCAAGCATGCCGGTGGCGGCACCGTGGGCCAGCTCGCCGTTTACCGCGTCTTTCTCAAGGTTCCCCTCAATTTATTGCACGGGGCGAAAATTCGTTCGCTCCAACTGGTCGATGAAACTTTTGAGATTCATTCACCACCCCTGGCCCAAATCATCCTTGCCGCGGTGCGTGAAACCCTCGGCGTGGAGTACGTGCCATCGATGGCAGGTGCCGCATAATGCCGGGCGAAGGA
The DNA here is from genome assembly GCA_035568935.1 of Opitutaceae bacterium. GTDB lineage: Bacteria > Verrucomicrobiota > Verrucomicrobiia > Opitutales > Opitutaceae > DASRHD01. Next base: position 39,309 of record DATMNP010000088.1, read on the forward strand.
AACCCTGGGTCGGGAGACCCGGGGACGGAACCAGATTCACCATTAAGTTCTCACCGCGGTTGCCTGCCATCGGGCCCGGAGCCAGACTCCGCGTGCCAGCTTGGGGTTTCATCGCACATCCTGCTTGCCGCGCTAAAATTTCGAATTAGCCCTTAGCGATGAAACGGCCTCACCTGCGTTGCTTTCCGGCGGTGGCCGGCGCCAACGACTATGCCGGACGCCTTTAAAATCGACACGGTTTCACTCCATTGATCATAACCCGCCTAGTAGAATTCAGTCGTCGCCGTGCGATTGTCGTGGCGGCCGCCGCCCTCGTCCTGGTGCTGGTCTCGGGATTTTATGTCGCGGGTCACGCCACGATCGACAGCGATACGTCAAAACTGATCGATCCCAATCTTCCGTGGCAGCAGGCTTCGGACGACCTCGACCGCCAATTTCCGCAGAACAACGATCTCCTGGTGGCCGTGATCGATGGAGCAACGCCTGAGCAGGCCGCTGATGCCGCCACCGTCCTGGCCGGCGCGCTGGCGCAGCAAAAGAACCTTTTCTCCCATGTGCGCGACCCGGAGGCAAATCCTTACCTCAGGCGCAATGGATTGCTCCTCCTTCTCTCTCCGTCCGAAGTCCAGGATTTCTGTGACCACATTATTTCCGCCCAGCCGTTTCTCGGAACCATCGCGGCCGATCCCAGTGTTCGCGGAGTCTTGGGTGCGGTCGACCTTCTCGCCCAAGGCGCCATTCGCGGTGAAGTGGCCTCGGCGCAGATTGACGGGCCGTTGAACATCCTGGCCGATGCGGCTGAAGCCGCCGCGCAAGGGAAACACCAGCCGCTTTCCTGGCAGCAATTCTTCAGCGGACGGAAACCCGACCCGGGCGACTTTCGCCGTTTTGTCCTGGCCAGCACGGCGCACAATTACGGCCAGGTTGAGTCCGCTTCCGACGCCATTGACGCCGTGAGAAAAGCCGCGCGCGATGCCGGCCTGACGCCAGAAAATGGAGTGACCGTCCGAGTGACAGGACAGGTGGCTTTGGACAACGACCAGCTCTCCGCCCTTTCGGAGGGCGCAACCTTTTCCGCCGTGCTTTGTTTGGGCCTGCTGGGTTTCTGGCTCGTGGTCGGGCTTCGCGAGCTCCGGACCGTGCTCGCGGTCGTGGTGACTCTTTTGGTCGGCCTAGTGGCCTGCGCCGCTTTTGCCGTTTTGGTGATCGGACCTTTCAATCCCGTCTCCATCGCCTTTGCACCCCTCTTTATCGGCATCGCAATCGACTTTAGCATCCAGTTCAGCATCCGCTACGAGGCGGAGCGCATAACCGGCGCACCGATCGAGGCGTTGCGTAATACGGCGGTCGGGATCGGCGCTCCCCTGGCGGTGGCCGCCGTCGCCACCGCGGTTGGTTTCATTTCCTTTGCCCCCACCGCCTATTTGGGCGTGCGAAGTCTCGGATTGATCGCGGGAGCTGGCATGATCATCGCCCTTCTGCTCAATCTTACGCTGCTCCCGGCCCTGCTCTCGCTCCTTCGCATCGAGGCCGATTCGCACGCGGCCGGTTTCGCCTGGGGCCGGGTGGCCGATCGTTTTATTCCCCGTCGCCGTCGCTGGGTGGTCGCTGGAATCGTGGTCCTTTCCCTGTTTTTTGCGATGGCCCTGCCGCGGCTGCGGTTCGATTTCAATCCGGTCGATTTGGAAAATCCCCATTCCGAATCCGTCGGCACGCTGCTCGATCTCATGTCCGATGTGAATACCTGTCCCTATTATATTGAGTTCCTGGACCCTTCCGCGGCTGCGATGAGGACCGCGGACCGGCTGCAAAAACTGCCCGAAGTCGACCACGTCCTCAGCGTCCGCAGCTTCATACCCGGGGACCAGGCGCCGAAACTCGCGGCGTTGGAGGATGCGGCCTCGTTGCTCGGACCGACCCTTTCGCCCGCGGTGGTCAAGCCCGTGCCCTCGCCGGGTGAAGCCTTGGCTGCAATCGTCCGCTGCGCGGATGATATGTCTCAACTCGGAGCCAAAGGAGACTTGCCGGCGGCCCGTTTGGCGGCAGCGCTGCGCAAAATCATCAAGGGAGGCGCGGTCGCGGTTCCCGCTCTTTCCGCCAATTTCAGCGCCGGAATCAGCCAGCGCCTGGACGACCTGCGGCAGGTGCTTCAAGCCGGGCCGGTCTCGCTCGACACGCTTCCGCCCGACTTTTGCCGGGACTGGGTCGCGCCGGACGGTCGCTGGCGGGTGGAGGTTTACCCAAAAGGGGATGTGCGTGACAATGAGGCGCTGCGGCACTTTGCCCGCGCCGTGCAAAGCGTCGTCCCCCAAGCCGTCGGATCGGCGATCGCGGTGGAGGAATGGACCCAGCTTGCTCCCCGGGCTTTCGCGACGGCGGGTTTCCTGGCGCTGGTGGCCATTTCCATTTTGCTCTTGGTCGTCTTGCGCAACGTTTACGATGTCATCCTGGTCTTTGTCCCCTTGCTTCTGGCCGGGCTTTTTACCCTGGGTGCCGCCGCGCTTCTCGGCCTCTCGATCAATTTCGCCAACATCATCACGCTCCCGATGATGCTCGGGATCGGGGTCGCCTTCGATATCTACTTTGTCATGCGCCACCGGTCGGGTGAACCGGATCTGCTGGGATCATCCACGGCCTACGGGGTGATTTTCAGCGCCCTTACGACCGGCACTGCTTTTGGCAGCCTGGCGCTCTCCAAATCTCCGGGGATGGCGGAAATGGGCAAGTTCCTCAGCCTTTCCCTGTTTTTCATCTTGTTCTGTACGCTTTTTGTCCTGCCTGCTTTTTTCGACGTAAACCCAGCTCAGAAAATGTCGAAAAAAGGAATGGAATGACCAGGCTGTTGAAAAACTCTGCTGGGCTCCTCCGGGTCGCGCTGATCGGGTGGTCCCTGCTATTGATGGCGGGATGCGCCACCGTGCCGCACGACCCGGCGGCCCGGGCCGATTTCAAGGCGAACCACGATCCGATTGAGCCGTTCAACCGGAAGATCTTCGCTTTCAACCTTGGCGTGGACCGGGTGCTGATTAAACCCCTGGCCAAGGGATATCGATGGGCGCTGCCCGATGGGATTCGCGACGCGATCCGCCATGTCCTCGATAACCTCAATGAACCGCTTGTGCTGGTAAATTGCCTGCTGCAGGCGCGGTTCGAGTCCGCCTCCACCACTGGCCGCCGCTTCTGCCTCAACAGCACGATTGGCGTAGCTGGTGTCGTCGACGTGGCCACCGGTTTGAAAATACCGAGACAGGTCGGCGATTTTGGCCAGACCCTGTGGGCTTGGCATATGCCGGAAGGCCCGTACCTGGTTATCCCCATATTCGGCCCGTCGAACCCGCGCGATGGCATTGGGCGCGGAGTTGACACCTATCTCGACCCGTTTCGCTACGTGCCCGCACACAATAATTATCCCGACGCCGTCACACCCGGCCGCACCATCGCCGACGGCGTTGACCAACGCGAACGCAGCCTCGATTCGCTCGATGAAATCCAGCGGGAGTCGATCGACTACTACGCATCATTGCGCAGCTTGTACCGGCAAAACCGGGCCGCCGAGCTGAGGGGCGAAAATGCGTCGACGACCCTGCCTCCAGCCGGGTTTTACGACGATCCCGGCCGCTGACTTGCGAGTTCGGCCGCTTTCTTCGTCAAAAGCTCGATGAGGGCCGGGGCGCCGCCCTGGCGGACAGCCGAGGAATATTCGGAGCGGCGGGCGGCCATTTCGCTGATCGTCCCGCTGAGATAAACGTCGATGATCCGCCAGCGACCGCCGGTTTTCCGCATCAGGTAATCGAGCTGCACCGGTTCCGGATCGCCGGTAAAAAGTTTGGTGTGAACGATGCAGTCCCTGCTCGATAGCATCGTGGGCGAAGGGTCCACCTCGAAGTGTTCCCCGGAATAGCTGTTAAAACGCTGGGCGTAAGTGGCGATGCTGAAAGCGCTGAAGGCATCCGCCAATTTCTGGCGGTCTTCCGGGGAAAAGCCGCGCCACGGCGACCCGACCACGATTCGAGTCATGAAGGCCAAGTCATAATCGCGTTGGATGACCGGCGCGAGCAGGTCCCGCCGTGCGGCAAAATCCAAGGATGAGCCTTTTTTCATGGCCGCGATCAGGGCATCGCACAGCTCTTTTGCCGTCGCCGGTGCGCCGGCCTCCACGGCCTGCGCCGCTGGCTGCGATCGGCCGGGAATGACCAGGGCAAAAATAAAAAAGCATGCCGTGAAAAAACGCATGGAGATCAAAGCCCTCTTTATTTGGCCCAGCGCACCCGCTGCAGGATCATCGCAAACCACGGGGTGATCTTTCCGGCCTGCTGCAGTGCCGCCAATTGCGCCCGATCGACCCATCTCACCGCCGAGATTTCCTCACGGTTTGGCCGGATGCGCGTGTTTTCGGGCAGCTTGGTGTAGAATACGTGGTCCAGCTCGTGCTCGAACACTCCGGAGACGGGACAGCGCACGGGCCCATAGAACATGCGAAATGCAGGTGTGACCTCGCCGCTGATCTGCAATTCCTCGCAGAGCCGGCGCCGGGCGGCCGCCGCATACGGCTCCTTCGGCAGAGGGTGGCTGCAAACGGCATTGCTCCAGAAACCGGGCCAGGTCGCCTTGGTGGTCGCACGACGGGTGATAAGCATTTTTGTGCGGGAGTTGTTCCACGCCACAATGCTGATCGCGCGATGCGCTGCTCCCATGCGGTGCGCTTCCAAAATGGCGACCGCGGGCCCAATGCCGCCCGTGCCATCAATGGTTTCCACCAACCTTATGCGTGAGTCCACCAGGCTCATTTGCTCCAAGATGCAGGAGCAGATTTGCGAGTCAAGAGACAGGCTTGCTCAACTTTGGCGATGCGGCGCTGAGGCGCCGCCAGCTTTCGAGGACGCGGCGGTAGATGTCGTTGGGCGCCAGGCCGTGGGCCGCGCGCAGCCCGTCCACGCTCGAACCGTGCTCGATGAATTTGTCGGGCCAGCCGATGCGCTCGACGGCGGTTTTACTGCCGGCCTCCTGCAACGTTTCGAGGACGGCGCTGCCGAAGCCTCCATCGATGACGTGGTCTTCCAGGGTGACCAACAGCGGCACGACGGCCGCCTGCTTGAGCAGCAATGCGCGGTCGAGGGGCTTCACGAAACGGGCGTTTACGATGCCGACGGAGAGGTTTTCTTCCTGGGCGAGGCGGGCCGCGATTCGAGTGGCCTCGGCCAGCATCGGGCCCAGCGCCCACAGCACAATGTCCGAGCCTTCTTGCAAAACCTCGGCCCGGCCCACGGGGAGGATGGCCGGTTCGGCCTTGATTTTCACCCCGGTGCCGGCACCGCGCGGATAGCGGATGAACGCCGGCCCGTTCAACTGCAGGCTGGTGTGCAGCATGTCCACGAGCTCGTCCTCGTCCTTGGGTTGCATGACCACGACTCCCGGGATGCACCGCAGGTAGGAAAGGTCGAACAAGCCATGGTGCGTCGGCCCGTCGTTGGGCGACAGGCCGGCGCGGTCGAGGCAGAAAGTCACCGGCAGATTTTGCAACGCGACGTCGTGGATGATTTGGTCGTAGGCGCGCTGCAGGAAGGTCGAGTAAATGGCGCAAACCGGCCGGATGCCGCGCGTGGCGAGCCCGGCGGCGAACAGGACGGCGTGCTCCTCCGCGATCCCGACGTCGAAGAATTGGCGTGGCAGCTCGGCCGCCAGGGCGGACAGCCCCGTGCCTGCTGGCATGGCCCCGGTGATGCCCACGATTTTGGAGTTGGCCCGGGCGAAGCCCAACAGGGCCTGGCCGAATACTTCCTGGTAGGCCGGCGGGGTGCCCGGCGCGGACTTGCGGCTCTCGCCGGTGGCAGGGTCGAAGGCGCCGAGGCCGTGGAATTTTTCGGGTGCGTTGCAGGCGGCGGCCAGGCCCTTGCCTTTATTGGTCAGGACATGGAGGAGGATCGGGACGTCGGCGTGCTTCGCGAATTCAAGGTTCTTGGTCAGCTCATCGAGGTTGTGCCCGTCGATCGGGCCGAGGTAACGCAGCCCGAATTTTTCGAAGAGGTTCGAGGAGACAAAAAAGTCCTTGGTCTCGCGCTTCCATTTGACCCATAGCCGGCGCATGTCATCGCCGTGCGGCAGGCCGGTGATGAATTTCCCCAAGTCGTGGTGAATCTTGTTGTAGGCGGGGTTCGTGCTCAGGCGGTTCAGGCAATGGGCGACCGCGCCGACGTTGCGGGCGATGGACCACTCGTTGTCGTTGAGGATCACGATCAGCCGTTTGGTGGAGGAGGTCACGTTGTTCATTGCCTCCATCGTGACACCGCAGGTGAAGGCGGCGTCACCGCACACCGCGACCACGTGCTCGTTCGAGCCGCACAAATCCCTCGCGGTTGCCATGCCGAGCGCCGCGCTGAGGGCCGTGCCTGCATGGCCGGCGCCGAACGCATCGTGGACGCTTTCGGCCCGGGAAAGAAAGCCGCTCGTTCCGCCGGTCTGGCGCAGCTTGCGGAAGGCGTTGCCTCCGCGACCGGTCAGCAGCTTGTGGACGTAGCCTTGATGCGAGACGTCGAAGACGAAGCGGTCGGTGCCCGAGTCGAACACCCGGTGCATGGCGATCGTGAGCTCGACGACCCCCAAGTTTGGCCCGACATGGCCGCCATTGGCCGCGGTCACGGCGATGATTTCGTCGCGGATTTCCTGCGCCAGCTGGGGAAGTTGTTCGGGGGAGAGAGCTTTGACCGCCCCCGGCTGGTCGATTCCATCGAGGAGGCGGGGAAGGTTCGCTTGCTTTCTCATGTCCTCGGCGGCTTCGGCCGGCGGAACCTGGGCCGATGCGATCGATCCAGCGACTGCATCGAAGCGCCTGAGGGCGGAGGAAAGTGGGTTCGGCATTTTTACTTAATTTAGGAAGATTTAGATGATTGCCTAGGCTAAAATTGGCTCACGCTGTCCGACCAGCCGCATCAATCCCTGTGGCTTCAAGTCGGGATCGAGGATGGTTCGCGGTTCGCGGAAGTGCCGGCAGATGGATTCGGCGGCCAGATGTCCCGAGCGTGCAGCGCTTTCCATCGTCGAGGGCCAGCCGGTTGCGGTCCAGTCGCCGGCCAGGAAGCAGTTCGGCCAGGGGGAAACGGATGTTGGCCGCGAGGCATCGACGCCCGGGGGCACGCCGAAGGTGGCATGTATTTCCTTCACGAAGGCGGCCTTTTCGAGGTGAGCCGAACGGACGGTGGGAAAAAACTCGGCCAGCTCGCCGACGGCCTGCGCGATGGCCTGCTCGCTGGAGAGCGCGGCGAAGGCGCGCGAGGCGCTGACGACCAGTTCGACATAACTGCCGCTGCCTTTGCGCCATGGCTGGAGCCGGCTCTTGTTGTACATCCAGTGGATCCCGCGATCCAACAGCACAGCGTGTTCGAGCGTGGTGATCTCGCGGTCAAACCATAAATGCACGCTGCAGATGGGCCCGTGTTCGTGGCGCCCGAGCTGGGCGGCCAGCCGATCGGCGCCTTCGTTCGACGGCAGGTGCGGCAGCAGCTTGGCCATGCCTTCAAAGGGCAGCGCCAGCACGAGGAAATCCGATCGCAGGGCGCCGGTGCGCGTGGCGAGCGTCCATTGCGAGGTCGCCTGATCCCACGCCGCCGACTCCACACTGGCGTTGAACAAGACGCTGGAGCCGCGGCGTTGAAGGAATTCGGCCGCGCCCGCGTAAAGCTCGCCGAGCGGCACCGTGCTCATGCCCATGCTGCCCGCCGCCGCCGAATTCATAAACAACTCCCGGATCACCTTGGCCGCATAGGGCAGGGCGATGGAATCGATGTCCGCATTCAACGCGCTGGCGATCACCAGCCGCCAGAAGCGGTCGAGCGCTCCTTTCGTCTGCCGGTGGCGCGCGAGCCACGCACCCAGGCTTTCCGTGGAATCGTCGGGGATCGGACGCATGAGGCCGCGAAAAGCGCGTCCCAGGGCCAGCTTGTCGCGCAGGGTGAACGCTTTTGCGGCCAGGAAACGCGGCAGGCTGTGCAGCGGCGCCGGCAGCCACGACGGCCCGAGCGTCGAGCGCCGCCCGCCGGGCTCGATCATGGTCATCTCGCTGGTCCAGTGGATGCGGTCCGCGACGCCGATGCGCTGATAGAATCCGGTGAGGTTGGTACAGCAGCCGAACAGCACATGCTGGCAGTTGTCGATGACCTCGCCGACGGCGGGATGCAGAAATGACGAGGCGCGCCCGCCCAGGTAAGGGCGCCGCTCGACCAGTTGCACCGACAGACCGGCCTCGGCCAGCGCGCAGGCCGCACTCATGCCGGCCACGCCGCCGCCCACCACTGTGACGGTTCCATTCATTCCATCGGCAACAACCGCGCCTTCGCTATGCGGGCATGGCCGATGGCCAGGATCCCGAGTTTTTGCACCCGTGGCACGCTGATGCGCCGGGAGAAAACGTCGTAGTCCGCGCACCGAATGCGCTTTAGCAAACCGTGATAGATTGAAACCAGCACCCACAGGGCCGGCCGGCTTTCCCGGTCGATCAGCGGCAGCAGCTTGAGCGCTGATTGGTAGTAGCCTTCCGCGCGCTGGGTGATGTCCGCAAATAATGCTCTCTCGTTGGCCGTTGGCGGCGTGCCGGGCGTGTGGTGCAGCAGGGAGTCCAGTGAGACGCCGTGGGTCGCGAGGTCTTCCAACGCCAGGTAGACGCGATTGCGCCCGGCATCCTCGGCCACATCGCGGAGAATGTTGGTGAGCTGGAACGCCACGCCCGTCTCCTCGGCCAGTTTCTCCGCCCGGCTGTCTTTGTAACCGAAGATGCGGATGCAGACCAGTCCCACCACCGAGGCGACCCCGTAGCAATAGCCGTAGAGATCGGCGAATGTGTCATAGGTGACCGGCGCATCGCTCGCTGCCAGGTTCAGGTCCATCGCGACGCCGGCGACCAGCTCATCCAGCAGGCTGAGCGGAATGGCAAACCGTTCCGTGGCATCGCGCACCGCGAGGAAAACCGGGTCGGTGGTGACTGCACCCCGGCAAACCTCCAGCCAGGCCGCTGACCACTCTTTCAAGCGGCGGCGGCGTTCATCGCGCGGGAGGCTTTCGTCATCGGCCACGTCATCGGCTTGGCGCATGAAGGCATAGATGGCGCAGATGGCGTTGCGCCGCGGCGCGGGCAGGGCGACAAATGCGTAGTAGAAATTCTTCGCCTTGTTCTTTGCGATCGCCCGGCATGCCGCGTAGGCCTGCTCCAGTGCCGGTGCATTTGCGGCGGGCATTTTCCGTTTGGGTTGCCCGCGGAGGCGCATGAACGGCAGCGCCTTGCCGCTCGCGGCCCGCAGCGCGAGTGCGACCTTCGTGCGTTTCGAAATGGCCGGCCGGGCGGCCAGCACGTCGCAATCCTCCCGTTCGATCGCGCGCAAAATTTCCAGGCCGCCGCGGCTGAAGAGATCCAGGTCCAGCGCCAGTTCGCGGCCAACCAGGCCGATCAGTGCGAGGCCTTCCTGAAAAAGCCCGCGCGTGAATTCAATTTCGTGGCGCAGCAGCGCGCGAAACCCGGGCGTGACCACGCCGCCCGCGATGGTCTCATCGCTCACGCCGAAGCGCCGCATGTCGTCCTGAGGCAGGTAGACGCGGCCCTTGGCGAAATCGGTGCGCACGTCCTGCCAGAAGTTGGCCAGTTGCAGCGCGGTGCAGGTGGCGTCGGAAAGGCGGAGTTTTTCCTCATTCACCTCGCCGCAGGCGTAGAGCACCAGGCGGCCCACCGGATTGGCGGAGTAACGGCAATAACCCAGCACGTCCGACATCGAGGCGTAGCGCTTGACGGTTTGGTCCTGGCGAAACGCCGTCAGCAGGTCGGCAAACGGTTCCTTGGGAATGGCGCAGGCGCGGATGGTTTCGCCCAGCGCGACAAACACCGGATGGCGCGCGTGTCCATCGTAGCAGGCGTCCAGCTCGCGGCCCCACAGGCCGAGCAGGGCGAGGGCCTGCGCCGCGTCGCCCACCTCGTCGCCCAGGTCGTCCGAAATGCGGCAGTAGGCGTAGATCGCGTGAAAGTGCGGGCGCAGCACCTTGGGCAGGAACAAGGAAGCGACGTGGAAATTTTCGTAATGCGATTCAGCCAGCCGCCGGCAATACGCTTTGGCCTCATCCAGGGTCGGTGCAACCTCGGGAATACGATACGAAGCCGGCAGTGCAGCCCAGCCACGCTCGATCAGCAATTCGTTGTCAGGTTGCAAGGTTACCATGGTCATGGCTTCGCTCAGGGCACAAGGGCGATCCTGATGGGGCTACTCCGATTTAGTCGCAGAGGAGGGTCAAGGGAAAAGGACGTTTGGCCGAGGCACGGACACAGGAAATCCACCAAAAAACGGCGCGCAAACTCCATCGGACAAAGCGCCCAGTAAATTTTTTAAAGATCGGCCCGCGCCGGATAAAAATGGCGCCGGCGGCGAAAGCACGATCGCAGTGAACAGTGGCACCGAAGCCCCGGCTCCATGCGCGGGCGATTGATTCGTTGAGTGTATCCACATTACAATTACATTTCATTTGTCATCTCGGACAAGGCGAGAAATATCAGGTTCTCTTTGTAATGTATTATATTACAAACCAGATTCCTCTCTGCGCGGACAATGAACGCATGCCAGTTGTCGTTTGCTTTTAGGTTTTGGCGCGGTAGCGCCGGTAGGGCGAGACCTCCGGGCGAGTCGCGGCTCGTCGAGGACGCCTCGCCCTACCGGCCAAACCAGCCAAGTTCATCGGCCTGCTCAGGGTCTCGGAATGACCGGGGGTGGGCGTGTTTCAAAGCCAGCCCATGGGCGATGGATTCGTTTGCAGAAATTCCAGTTCAATCTTTATGCCCGGGTGTAACCTATTGGGTTACACTTACCCTTTAGCACCGGGGATATTTGGATAGCCTCTAATAACCATCACCGAGGCGAGCGTTCCAGAATATCACGCAGGGATTCCGCGATGGCTTGGGCGGACTGTTTGCTGTTTTGGCCCAGCCGCATCAGCGCGGGCCAGTGCCAGGGCCGCAGCATGGTAAAAAGGATGAACTGGGCCGACTGAAACTGCCCGTGCTTCGAAATGAAGCGGTTGAAATCGGGCAGCTCGTCGGAAAAACCGTCACTCACGCCCTTGAGGCAATAAAAGGGAATGCTGCGGATCAAGGCCTGGCGGGCGATTCCGGCCGCTTCCATGTCCACGAGGCCGGCTTCATAAGCGGCGGCAAGCTGTCGTTTGTCCGCCTGGTCAGCGACCCGGTCGCTGGTCACCAGCCAACACTCCTCGGATTGGTCGGCGGCACCGAAACGTTCCCCGGTGCGCGCATCGATGACGCCCGAGACGCGGTAGGCCTGGCCGGGTGCGAATTCCTCGCGCAACGCGCCCGCCCAGCCGATGGAAAAAACTGAATCGATTGCTCCGTCCTTTTCAATTTCCTCGAACGCTCGCTTCGCCGCCGCCACCCCGACGCCGGCGCAGGTGGCGATCCATTCGCTTTCGCCGTGGCGTCGGCGCCAGAGAGCGACGTCGTGGCGCGATTCGTGCGGCCAACCATGCACCAGCGGCTTCAACTCGCCAGGCATGGCGGCGATGATGGCGACGCGTTTCATGCCAGGAAAGGCCGTTGCAACCACGGATCGGAATTTTCCCCGCGGATAACGCGGATGATCACGGATGGGATCAGGTTTTTAACCGCGAATGAACGCGAATGAACGCGAATTTTTCGGATCAGATTTTCAACCACTGATGGACACTCATGAACACTGATAGACTGTTGAAAAACTCTGCTGGGCCGTCGTTGCGAGCAGGAAGCGCTGCCGCAGCGTTTCCTGCTCGCAACCAGACGGCCAACACGGCCATGGGCCGTGTGCTGCGCGAGCCAGCACAGTTTTTCATCAGTCAATTCGCGTGTATTCGCGTTCATTCGCGGTTAAAAACGGTTCGAGTCCAGATTAGTGAAAATTAGTGCGCATTAGTGGTTAAATTGGCTGGATCAGCGCGCGTAGCCGTGGGAACGGAACCACTCGATGGCGGCTTGCATGGCCGGTTGGACGGGCACAAGGCGGAAGCCCAGCTCCTGTTGCGCGCGGGCGCTGGAGGCGAACATTTTTTTGCGGCCCATGCGGACTTCCTCCAGCGTGGCGCGCGGCTCGCGTCCAAGGATGCGGCCCGTGATCCATTCCTCGAAAAAGGCGTAGGTGGCGGCAACGGCGAAGGGGATTTTGATGGTGGGCGAGGGAAGGCCGGTGATCGCCGACATCATATCGAGGATTTGCTTCAGCGTCAGGTTTTCGCCGCCGAGGATGTAGCGACGGCCGGGTTGGCCCTGGGTGAGCGCAGACACATGGGTGTGGGCGACCTCGGCGACGTCCACGAGGTTGAGCCCCGTGTCCATGTACGCGGGAAACTTCCTGTTGAGAAAATCCACGAAGATGCGGCCGGTGGGCGTGGGCTTGGCGTCATTGGGACCGATCGGGGTGGTGGGGTTGAGGATGATGACCTGCTGGCCGATTTCTGCGGCGGCGATGGCCTGCTCCTCGGCCAGGAACTTGGATCGCTTGTAGTGCCCCACCATGTCGTGCAGGGAAACCGGCGTGTCCTCGTCGCTGATGCTGCCATCGGTGAAAAAATGCATGGTGGCCACGCTGGAAGTATAAACGAAGCGCGGCACGCCGGCCTCGCGGGCCAGCCGGAGAAGTTCGCGTGTGCCGTCCACGTTGATGCGGTACATCGCCGCAGGATCGCGAATCCAGAGCCGATAATCGGCGGCCACGTGCATCACGGCATCGCAGTCGACCAACGCCGACCGCAGCGATTCTGGCTGGGCGAGATCGCCCACGTGCGTTTCGCCGGCGATGCCTTCGAGGTTGGAAAGATTGCTGCTCTTGCGAGTCAGCAGGCGCAGATCGGCGCCCTGCGCGGCCAGGGCTTTGGCCACATGATGGCCGACAAATCCCGTCGCGCCGGTGAGGAAGATCTTGGGAGTGGTATTCAACGGGAATCGTTTGGTTTCGGTGTGACCAATGACTCACTGATCCGTCGCTTACCAACTACGAGCTACTAAATACCCACTACAAGCGACAAAGTCGCTGGATTCAATCGAGCGCCTCCGGATTCAGCGCGATGCCCTTTTCGCCGGCGGCCTTGCGCTCATTGTATTTTTTTACCCAATCCGCCCATTGCTTGCCGGCGGCGCGATCCTTGCCGGTGAACTCGATGCGGGCGATCTCGGCGTAACTCACTTTGCGTTTCTCCGGCGCGCTCGGAGTGAAGTACTGCACGATGGAATCCGCCAGGGTGGCGCCGGTCTGGCGGTTGAAGATGTACGCCTCGATGCGCTCGCCGCTCTTGAGCGTGAGCGTCACGTCGCCGCGATAGTCGAAGGCTTTTTCGAGGGCCGCGCGCAGGTCGTCGTCGCTGGCCAGCGGGGGAACCCAGCCTTCCAGGTTTTGATGCTCGGTGCCTGGAGCGAGTTCCAGCGCCTCGACCTGTTCCAAGGTATATTTTTGTACGCTTGCGGTCATGATTCGCACGATCCCCCAACACCGCAGGCGGCCTTTTCGGTTTGCGCCATCGCCGGTTCATGTGCCGCGGGCTCATCCAGCGCCTTCAACGCCGCCGCATCGGGATATTTCCTGAAGTTTCCGCGCACCATGCCCCAAAAACCTTTGAGCGAGCCGAAGCCATCCATGACCGCGGTAGGCTCATAGCCGCAACTGACCATGCAGTTGGCGCACTTGGGATTGCCGCTGGCCGCGCCGTATTCCTCCCACTTGGTGGTCTCGAGCAGCTCCTTGTAAGTCGAGGTATAGCCGTCCTGCAGCAGATAGCAGGGCCGTTGCCAGCCAAAGATGTTGAAGGCCGGCGAGCCCCACGGCGTGCACTCGTATTTGCGGTTGCCCATCAGGAACTCGAGGAACAACGGCGACATGTTGAATTTCCAGGTGGGCTTGCGGTTCGACAGGATGGTGCGGAACAGCCGGCGCACGCGCGCGCGGCCCATGAAATGGTTTTGGTCCGGGGCCTTGTCGTAGCTGTAGCCGGGCGAAAGCACGATGCCCTCGACGCCCATGTCCATCACTTCGTCGAAGAAGCCGCGGACGGAGTTGGGGTCGGTGCCGTCGAAGAACGTGGCATTGGTCGTGACACGGAAACCGCCCTTGACGGCTTCCTTGATCCCTTCGATGGCAATGTCGTAGCCGCCTTCTTTGCAGACCGAGAAGTCGTGGTGTTCGCGCTGCCCGTCGAGGTGAACCGAGAACGTGAGATATTTCGATGGCGTGAACTCGTGCAGGCGTTCCTTGAGCTTCAGCGCATTGGTGCACAGGTAGACGTACTTTTTGCGCGCGACGAGGCCGTTGACGATTTCGACGATCTGCGGATGCAGCAGCGGTTCGCCGCCAGGCAGCGAAACCATCGGGGCGCCGCATTCTTCCACCGCGGCAAAACATTCCTCGGGAGTGAGCTGCTTCTTGAGGATGTGGGCTGGATATTGGACCTTGCCGCAGCCGGCGCAGGCGAGGTTGCAGCGGAACAACGGTTCCAGCATCAGCACCAGCGGATAACGTTTATTGCCGGCCAGCCTGTTTTTCAGGACATAGGTGGCAACGGTCCACATCTGGGAAATTGGTACAGCCATTGTAGTGTAGTTTTAGGAAGTGCGTTCCCTGGCTCGCCGATAGCCGGTGAGAGCCAACAGCGGGAAGTATTGTCGATATAAGTGATAGGCCAGATAAAAAACTTTGGGAAAACCTGTTGCTGTGTAATGGGACTGGGAATTTGGCCCGGCGCAAGTCGACTCATCCCAGCTGCCATCAGGCCTTTGCCGGGTGAGCAGCCAACGGACGCCGTTGGCGACGGAGTTAGACGCGTGGTCGCCGGCGGCCAGCAGCGCCAGCAGCCCCCAAGCCGTTTGCGATGGCGTGCTCGGCCCCAGCCCGCGCGTGCTGGGTTCGTCGTAGGTGCCGCAGGTTTCGCCCCAGCCGCCATCGGAATTCTGCACGCTGCGAATCCACGTTGCGGCTTTCTGGATGCGCGGATCGCCCGGATCGATGCCGATGGCCGCAAACCCGCGCAACACCAGGAAGGTGCCATAAACGTAGTTCACTCCCCAGCGGCCAAACCAACTTCCGTCCGGCTCCTGCTCGGAGAAAATAAAATTAATCGCCTTCTCCACGCGCGGGTCATCGCGGGAGTAACCGTAGGCCGCCAGCATCTCCAGCATGCGCCCGGTGATGTCCACCGTCGGCGGGTCCAGCATCGCGTTGTGGTCGGCGAAGGGGATGTTCTCGAAAATCATCTTGGTGCAGTCCTTGTCAAAGCTGCCCCAGCCCCCGTTGCGGCATTGCATGGCGAATTCCCACTTGATCGCGCGTTGCGCCACCTCGCGCACGGTGTCTTCGCGGGGATGTTCCACCCGGTTCAAGGCGAGCAGCACTTGCGCGGAGTCATCCGTGTCGGGATAAAATTCGTTGCGAAATTCGAAATACCAGCCGGTCGGCTCGATGTTGGGGACCTTCACCGCCCAGTCGCCCAGGTGGCGGACTTCCTTGGCCAGCAGCCAGTCGGTGGCCTTGACCAGGCGTGGGTCGTTGCGCGGGATGCCCGACTCGACCAGGGCACAGATCGCCTGCGCCGTATCCCAAACGGGTGAAACGGCCGGCTGCATGCGGAACGTGGGATCGGGCGCCTCCGCGGTGGCTGGTTGCTCAATGCCCAGATTTTCAAATTCTTTCCGAGCTCGGATCACCTGCGGATGATCCTCCGCATAGCCCAGGCAGCGCAGCGCCACGATGGCGTTCAACATGGCCGGATAGATCGCGCCCAGTCCGTCCGACATTTCCAAACGCTCCAGCGTCCATTTTTCCGCGCGGCGCAACGCCAGCTTGCGCAGCGGGCGGATGCGCGTGGCCTCGGCCCAGTGCATGAGCCGGTCGACCACGAGGAAGAAATTGCGCCAGGAGAAAATGGCCTTGCGGTTAAAGCGCAGGCGCAGGTTGGCGTTGGTGCGTCCGCCCACGAACAACTCATCGATGCCTTGCTCCGGCGAAATTTTCCGGAACGGCTTTTTCGCGTAGATGATCGCCAGCGGCACGAGAATTGATCGCGACCACGACGAAATCTCGTAGATGTTAAAATAAAACCAATTGGGAAAAAGAACGATCTCCGGCGGAATGGCCGGCACCGCGTCGTAGTCGTACTGGCCCAGTGAGCAGAGATAAATTTTGGTGAAGGTGTTGCACGCCACCACGCCGCCGTGCGCCAAAATCCACTGGCGGCACCTCGCCAGCCGCGGCTCGTCCGCACTCATGCCCATCAGCTTGCAGGCAAAGTAGCATTTGACCGCGAGCGAGATATTGCCCGGGCCGCCGGGATAGAGGCTCCAGCTGCCGTCTTCCTTCTGGCAGCGCAAAATCTCCGTGAGCGCGCGCTTCATGCGTCCCGGGTCGCCGCTCTCCAGCAGCACGTGCAGGTAGATATAGTCGGCTTCGAGCATGGAATCGGCCTCGAGCTCGCCGCACCAGTAACCTTCTTCGG
This sequence comes from Opitutaceae bacterium, assembly GCA_035568935.1. Lineage (GTDB taxonomy): Bacteria > Verrucomicrobiota > Verrucomicrobiia > Opitutales > Opitutaceae > DASRHD01. The sequence continues at coordinate 55,797 of DATMNP010000088.1, forward strand.
GGTTCTGCCGGGAGAAAAGGTAATCCTGCGATCTGGCGATGGCCGAATGCACATCGGCTGAGTCCACATCCGGCCCGAAAAAGTTAGGTTCTGCCGTGGGTGTCGTCTCTTGGTTGGAACTCATTTCAAAGTTGGGCTCGAGCCATGCGGATCAGATAAATTCAGGCGCAATGCCAGGATGCTGGCGTCCGCAGCAGTTAAGACTGGTGGAGCGCGCCGTCCCGACGCGCTTAAGTGAAAGATCCAAAATAGACGCGTCCGGAGGCTGCGTTCCACCTTTATTTGTTTTCGACCATACACCCGATTCAAGTCGTCGCTGGAGGAGCTGCTTGGCGGTCAGTTCTGCCTCGGCGCGATTGGCGAACAACCAATTGCTGCCGGTCCGCCCCACGACGATGGTTGCCGGAACGAGCGCGCGCAGCTGGGACAGGCAATCCGGGGTGTCGGAGAGCAGGAAGACCCGTCCCGGGCCGCGCCACAATTGTTTAAACTCTTCATCTGAAACAAACGTTCCCGCAGATTCCGGGTAGTGAGAGCAGCCGTAAAGCAAGTCGCCCCTGGCGCCGCGATAGACGCGGGCGCGCTGGCCCGTATAAAAATCAATCGCTGCGTGATACTCGTAATTGCGGTCGACGATGATTTGATCTCCCGGCTGAAACTCGCTGCGCAGCAGCGAACCGAGCTGGGCGACCGAGCGATAAGGCGAGAAGAGCACAAATCCTTTCTCGACGGTGGCGAATCCCACGCCCAACGCCCCGACCAGGCAAATCAGGGCAAGTCCCGGGCGGTGGCGGAACCAGGCCAGGGCGGAAAGGCCCGTTCCAACGACGATAAGGGCAACCACGATTCTAAATAGCGGGACGAGATCCGAGAACGCCGGAACGATATTGATCTTGGCGGCGGCCATGAGCGGATCGCTGACTGAGCCGGCTGACGAACCCGGATCCTGAAACATGTTGTAGAACTTCATGTGCTCGAGTTGTGGGAAAAGATTCGCCGCGGGAATCAGGCAAACGGAAAAAACGATCAACCCAATCCACGCGGGCAGGAGTCCGCCGGCGCGGATGCGTTTTTGCGGGGCGGCAATCTCGAGGTCCCACAGGCGGCCGACGCACAAGGCGAGGGCGGGCAGGGCTGGCAGGGCGTAGTATTCCAGCCGCGCAGGGCTCAGGGCGAAAAACCCAATGACTGCACCCGCCCAGCACAAAATGAAGAGAATGCCGCGATCCATCCGGCCGTCGTGGGTTGCACGCGAACAGCATCGCCGGAGCGCGGTGGGCAGAAAAATTATCCAAGGGCAGAACCAGACGGCGGTCAGAGCCAGGTAAGTCGCCAAAGGGACCGAGGAATAATCTGCCTGACGACTCCCGACGAAGCGGGAGAGGTGCTCGTTCACGAAGAAGAACCAGAGGAAGCCGGGATTTCTCGCAGCCATCAAAATGTGCCACGGTACGGTGATGGCGAGGAACAGGAGGCCACCTTGGATCAGCTTCAGCCGACGCACGAGCTGCCAGTCCCAGGAAAACAACACGAAAGCCCCGAGGGTCAGCACCGGGAAAACGACGCCGATCAGACCTTTGGCCATGACCGCGGCCGCCATCGCCGCGTATCCCCAGAG
>DATMNP010000089.1:0-8271 GCA_035568935.1 Opitutaceae bacterium
CCTTGGCCCGGAGGGTTTGCGTCCGGAAGGAGCTGCCGCGGCGTTCCGGCAGAGGGGGATAGCCTCTCCGAGGATTGTGACCTCGTCTGCCCCGTGGGCACCCGACGAGGTCATCCCTTCGGGACTCGGCCTTGGGTCTCGCCATCTTCGCGCTGTCGCGCTTCGTCCCACCCTCTGCCACGCCTTGCGGCCAGCTCCTCCGGACGCAAACGACATCACGTTTATTTCCAAAACACACCCTAGGCCTCATCCCGCGGACGCTCCAGCTTGATTGAATCAGTCGATTATGTTAGATTGTCACTCATAGTCTGTGGTGTCGGTTCATCTGCCTTGCTACAATTCGTTAAGTGCCAAAGGATACCCATGCTCTCGCTGCAAAGGCTGACCCTGACCTCCAAACCAAACTCGGCCTAGTTGTTCGCAGGTGGCGACAGCAATTGGGGATCACTCAGGAAGAGTTGGCGTGGCGGGCCAGCCTGCATCGCACCTATATCGCAGACATCGAGCGCGGCGCGCGCAACGTGACCCTGCGAAGCATCGCAAGCCTGGCCAAGGCGCTGCAAGTCACGATTGGAAACCTGTTGTCCCATGCGGCCGCACCAGCAGGAACAGCCCTGCGCCATGCAGCAAAAACGGCGCCAACGGAAACACAGGAGATCTTGTTGATTGAGGACAGTGCGATGGATGCGGCCTTGACGGCGCGTGCGTTCAAGCGGGCAAAAATTACGAATCCGCTCAAGATCGTTGGCGCCGCGGAAGACGGGTTGGACTACTTGTTCGGCAAGGGCCGGCACGCAAGGCGCAAACGGACGCGTCCGCAGTTGATCCTGCTCGACCTCAACCTGCCCCAGATGTCCGGGTTGGAATTCCTGCGCCAAATTAAAAACGACGAGCTCACGCGTGACATCCCGGTCGTCGTCCTGACGGTCTCGCAAAGCGACCGTATGATCATCGAATGCGGCCGGCTGGGCGCGGTGAACTACATCGTCAAGCCGTTCGGCATCGAAAGCTTTGTCCGGGTGACGCCCAAACTGAATCTCCATTTGACGGTGGGGCTTCCCTCCAGCCCGAGAAACAAGTGAACAACAACTTGAGCGACTCGATTTACCCCGCGCCAAAGATGCACCCCGTGAAAAAAGTAGCGAAGCCTGGCTCATGGCGCGCGGCGGCGCGCCGGAAAGCGCACCATGCATACTGATGAACAGCTGAGGGCGTCGCTCAAGGAGATCGGCGACTTGAAAGCGGCGCTCGACGAGCACGCCATCGTGGCGATCACCGACCCGCAGGGAAAGATCACCTACGTCAACGACAAGTTCTGCGCGATCTCCAAGTATTCGCGCGACGAGCTGCTCGGCCAGGACCACCGCATCATCAACTCGGGCCACCATCCGAAAGCGTTCATCCACGAGCTGTGGACAACCATCGGGTGCGGACGCGTGTGGCACGGCGAAATCAAGAACAAGGCCAAGGATGGCACCTTCTATTGGGTGGACACGACCATCGTGCCGTTTCTCAACGAGCAGGGCAAACCCCGCCAATACGTCGCCATCCGTGCCGATATCACCGAGCGCAAGGCGGCGGAAGAACAACTGAAGGCATCAACGAAGGAAGTAATCGACCTGAAACTGGCGCTCGACGAGCACGCGATCGTGGCGATCACCGATCCGCAGGGAAAGATCACCTACGTGAACGACAAGTTCTGTGCGATCTCCAAGTATTCGCGCAACGAGTTGCTCGGCCAGGATCACCGGATTATCAATTCCGGTCACCACTCGAAGGAGTTCATCCGTGACCTGTGGACGACCATTGCGCGCGGCAAAGTCTGGCACGGCGAAATCAAGAACAAGGCCAAGGATGGCACCTTCTATTGGGTGGACACGACCATCGTGCCGTTTCTCAACGAGCAGGGCAAACCCCGCCAATACGTTGCCATCCGCGCCGACATCACTGAACTCAAACGCGTGGAAGAGGCGGCAGCCCAGCTTGCCGCCATTGTAACATCATCCGATGATGCCATCATTGGAAAAGACCTGCGGGGAGTTGTCACCAGTTGGAATGACGGGGCGGTAAGGCTCTTCGGTTATCCGGCTTCCGAGATGATCGGACAATCGATCACGCGGCTAATTCCGCCAGAGCGGCAAATCGAGGAGACGGAGATTCTCGGCCAGATTAAGCGCGGCGAGAACGTGCGGCATTTTGGAACCGTGCGCGTACGCAAGGATGGCAGCGCCATCAATATCTCCGTGACGGTATCCGCCATCAGGGATCAGAAGGGAAAGGTTGTCGGCGCCTCGAAGGTGGCGCGCGACATCACCGAGCAAAAAGCGGCGGAAGAGACGATCCGGCAACTCAACACCGATCTCGAACAGCGGGTGAAGGAGCGCACCGCCCAGCTCGAAACCGCCAACCGTGAACTGGAGGCTTTTTCCTATTCGGTCTCGCATGACCTGCGCGCACCCCTGCGCGCGATCGATGGATTTTCCCATGCGGTCCTGGAGGATTTCGGACCGAAATTGCCCGAGGAAGGCCTGCGTTATTTGCAAACGATCCGCTATTCGGCGCAACAAATGGGCGCGTTGATTGATGACCTGCTGGCATTTGCTCGGCTCAACCGGCAGGAGATGAGCAAGCGGCCGATCGACACGGGCAAACTCGTGCGCGGCACCCTCGATGAACTGGGCTTCCCGTGGCCAAACCGGTCGGTCGAGGTTCGCGTCGAAGATTTGCCGATGAGTTCCGGCGATCCGGTGCTGTTGAAACAGGTCTGGATGAACCTCCTCTCGAATGCGTTGAAATACACCGGCAAGCGGGAAAAAGCGGCCCTGGAAATTGGCTGCATGAAGACCAACGGAACCGACACTTTTTTTGTCCGCGACAACGGCACCGGCTTCGACATGCGCTATGCCAACAAGCTCTTCGGCGTCTTCCAGCGGTTGCACCGCGTGGAGGACTACGAAGGCACCGGCGTCGGCCTCGCCATCGTGCAGCGGATCGTCCACCGGCATGGTGGGCGCGTCTGGGCGGAGGCAGTGGTCGATCGCGGGGCCACGTTTTATTTCACCTTGGAAAAGGAAAACACATCATGAACGACCCCAATGCCGTCGAGCTTTTGCTCGTCGAGGACAACCCGCAGGACCTGGAGCTGGCGCTGCGCGCCCTGCGCAAGGCCAATCTCGCGAACCGAATCCACGTTGCCCGCGACGGCGCCGAGGCGCTGGAATTCATTTTTTGCGAAGGCCCGTACGCCGCGCGCCAGATCACTGACTGCCCCAAGGTGATCCTGCTCGACCTGAAGCTGCCTAAGGTCGATGGCCTCGCCGTGCTCAAGCGCATCAAAGGCGACCCGCGGACAAAAACGATCCCGGTTGTCGTGCTGACATCGTCGAAGGAACAGAGCGACGTGGTGGAAAGCTACCAGCTCAGCGTGAACAGCTACATCGTGAAGCCGGTAAACTTCGAGCAGTTCGCCAAAGCGGTGCATGATCTCGGGCTCTACTGGCTGCTCCTCAACCAACCGCCGAAAGTGGCGGATTAAACGCCTATTCTCATGTCGCAGCCGCTCAAAGTCCTGATCGTCGAGGACAACTCGAACGATGCCGAGCTGCTGGTGCGGAGCCTGCGTCAAGCCGGATTCGAGCCCGACTGGAAGCGGGTGGACACCGAGACTGCTTATCTCGAGCACCTGCACGACGGGCTTGACCTGGTGCTGTCCGATTACGCGATGCCGGAGTTCAGCGGGCTGCGTGCATTGGAGCTACTGAAACAAAGTGGCCTGGAGGTGCCGTTTATCATCGTGTCTGGCACCATCGGCGAGGAAACAGCGGTGACGGTCATGAAGCAGGGCGCCGCGGATTACCTGCTGAAAGACCGGTTGGCGCGCTTGGGATCGGCGATCAGCCACGCGATGGCCGAAAGCCAGCTGCGCCGTGAACGCAGGCAGGCCGATGAGGCACTCCGCGCCAGCGAAGAGCGCTTTCGCGAACTCGCAGAAAATATCCAGGAGGTTTTCTGGATCGCCGACCCGGCCAAAAACCAGATCGTCTACATCAGCCCGGCCTACGAAAAGATATGGGGCCGCACCTGCCAGAGCCTCTACGAGTCGCCACGCGGGTGGCTCGAGACGATTCGCCCGGAGGACCGCGAGCGCGTGCTCCAAGCTACGCAGCGGCCCTGCACCTACGACGAACAATACCGCGTCATCCGGCCAGGCGGTGAGGAGCGCTGGATCCGCGACCGCGGTTTTCCGATCCGCAATGAGGCGGGACAGATTTTCCGCGTGGTCGGCGTCGCCGAGGATATCACCGAGTATCACAATCTCGAGGAGCAGTTTCGCCAGGCGCAGAAAATGGAAGCCATCGGCACGCTGGCCGGCGGCATCGCGCACGACTTCAATAACATCCTGTCTGCCATCCTTGGCTATGCCCAACTTTCCCAGATGGTATTGAAGGACAATCCCGAAGTGCGCGGGTACCTCGGCGCGGTCTTAAAGGCGTGCAATCGCGCCACCGATCTCGTGCGGCAGATCCTCGCCTTCAGTCGTCACCAGCCGCACGAACGCCAGCCGATCCAACTGCAGCCGATTGTGACCGAAAGCCTCAAGCTGCTGAGCGCGACCATCCCTTCGACCATCGAATTCGACCTGTCGCTTGCGGCCGATGCTCCCACGGTGTTCGCCAACGCAACCCAAGTCCATCAAATCATGATGAACCTCGGGACCAACGCCTGGCATGCGATGAAAGATCGGAATGGCCGGCTGCAAATCAATCTGGAAAAGTGCACAGTGGATGAGGCGCATGCAGCCACGCAACCGAGATTGCGGCCTGGCCTCTATGCCCGCTTGTCTGTCAGTGACACCGGGTTCGGCATGGACCAGGCAACGCTGCGGCGGATTTTTGAGCCATTCTTCACCACGAAGCCACCCGGCGAAGGCACGGGCTTGGGCCTGGCGGTGGTATACGGCATCATGAAAGACCACGATGGCGCGGTCACGGTTTCCAGCCAGCCCGGCAAAGGCACGATCTTCCACCTTTATTTTCCCGCACACGCCGGTGAGGCGTCCGTGGCTACAGTTGAACCGGGCTCGGTGCCATGCGGCCATGGCGAGCGGATCCTGTTTGTCGATGATGAGGAACCACTCGTCCATCTCGGCCAGAAAATATTGACCGGGCTCGGCTACGAGGTCGAGGCCACGACGGCGCCCGCCGTCGCGCTCGCCATGGTGCGCGCCGATCCGCAGCGATTTGCCCTCGTGATCACGGACCAGACCATGCCCGGGATGACCGGCCCCCTGCTCGCGAGCCAACTCCACCAAATCCGGTTTGGGTTGCCAGTCATCCTGATGACTGGCCACAGCTCTGCCCTCACGTCTGAACAAGTCGAAGCCGCGGGCGTTCGCCAGTTCGTGCACAAGCCCATCACGATTCACTCGCTTGGCACCGCCGTGCACGCGGCCCTTTCCGCCGGGATTTCGGCCCGAATCCTCCTCATCGAAGACGATGACAGCTTCCGTACCATGCTGCGCCTGACCCTGGCCCATTTTGGCCACACGGTGATGGAAGCTCGCAATGGCAAGGAGGGGTTGGCGATGTTCAAGCCGGCCAACGTCGACTTGGTGATTACCGATATCATGATGCCCGAGAAAGATGGGCTCGAGGTCTTGAAGGAACTTTATGTAAGGCAGCTTCCTCCGGTAAAAATCATCGCGATCTCGGGCGGCGGGCGGCTGACGGGGTCGGACAATCTCCGCCTGGCCAAGCTTCTGGGCGCAGCCAAGGTGCTGGCCAAACCGTTTTCCACCGAAGTGCTGCTGGCTGCAATCAACGAATTATTGCCGGCCAGCAAAGCTTCGGCGCAGGCACCAGGATCCAAGTAAGACGGTCATGCGTTTCATGCATACCCGTTCGGCAAGCTAAGGATCCGGAGCCATGGTCGAAGGGCTTAGCCGAACGGATAAACTCCATTGACACCCATTATCAATGGGTATTTACTTACTTTTAGATCATTTAACGATAATTTAACTAAATCACTGCTTTCTGTGATTGAATAAATTAAAGAATAGTATTTGCTTTTGGTTATACCCCCATGTCGACGATTACCCTGATTGTGGCGATAGCTTTATGCCTGAACATGCTTTTTGTGTTATTTCTTATCTGGCGCTCCAGGGAGGGCTATGAAGACGAAAGCGGCTTTCACCTCGGATCGGCTTGTGAGTCGTCTGATACTCAAACCAACGATCACTCAATGGCTGCACATCAGGATATTTTTTCCCCCAGGTCAGTCACGCAATGACCGCGGCGAAAAGGCGCCGAAAGATTTTTGCGCGGCACTTTGAGGGCTGAAAATGGTCGCAGCATCGTGCTTCGCAAAATTGTTCAGGGATTTTTTGTTGCTATCTTTTTCGTGGCGACGCTGCGGGCCGACGACTGGCTCGAATTCAACAACGGAGAATCCGTCACCGGCCACTACCTGAAAACAGATGGCAATATCATCGTCTTCCAGTCCTCCCGCTTCGGCCTGTTGAAGGTTTCGGTCAACGACGCCCATGTCGTCACTGGCTCTGTCACCACAAGTGCCGCGCCGCCCGTTACGCCGGCGACGGTGAAAGTGACCCCCGCCACTGCGGCCAGCAAGCCACCCCCGCCCGAGACCACTTCCGCACCGCCGGTGATGGCCTCGGCCCCAAGCCGCAAGTGGAAGGGCCGTATTGATGTGCTGCTCGATTATGTGTGGGACGTCATCGACAACCGTGAGACCCGCGTGCAGGGCACGGCCGAGCGGCTCTCCGGCAAAGAGCATTACCTTTTTTACGCCAACATCGATTATCTCTACAACAATCACCTGCTCCAACAAGACCGCCGCGAGGGCAAATTCGCGTGGGAACACCAACTCACCCGCACGCTCTACTCCATCGCTGAACCGGACTATTTGCATGAAATCCGGCAAACCAGCGTGGATCAGTACCAGATGCGCGTCGGCGTCGGCGCGCGCCTGTTTCAAACCGACCGCAGCCAGGTGCGCGTGGCCGTGCTCACCTATTTTTCTCGGCTCGACATTCCCGCCGTGAACCAGCGCGTCGAGAATATTTACCCGGCCATTCGTCTCGACTCGAAGTGGCAGATTTTTCACGGCCTGAAATTTGAGCAGGAAGGCACGGCTTACTACATCCCGAACGGCGGCGAGAGCGGCGTGGATAACAAGACCAGCCTGGTCAAGGATATTGCCGGCGGCATCACGCTCACGCTGCAGCACGAGTTTCACCTCGAGGAAATCCCCCACGCCTCGGCCACTCGCAACGAACTGAAACTGCTTCTCGGCTACGGGTTTTGACCGGCGGCAAAAGTCCCGTTTGCCCAACGGCACATAAGTTTCTTTTCCACGCTTCGTTCCTGATTTGACGCCGTGCCGGAGGGCGCGCATGGTGCACCAGATGAAAGTTATTAGAGCCAAAAGTGCCGGCTTCTGCTGGGGTGTCGAGCGGGCCATCGACATCGCGCGAGACTACGCCCGCGAAGGCCACCATCCCGTTTACACCGATGGGCCGCTTATCCACAACCGCCAGATGATGGATGTCCTTTCGCACGAGGGCATCCGCGAGGTCGGCGACTACCAGAGCCAGGGCAAGATCGCCATCGACCACGCACCCGGAGACAACCCCGTCATGGTCGTGCGCGCCCACGGCATCTCTCCCGAGCGCCGAGCCTATTTGAAGAATCTCGGCATGACCTTTCGCGATGCCACCTGCCCTGACGTCGGCATCATCGCCGGCAAGATCCGGCTGCACGCCAAAAAAGGCTATGCCACGATCATCTTCGGCGATGAGAAACACCCCGAGGCCATCGGCCTGATGGGCTATACCGAAGGCCGCGGCCACGTCATCAAGGATGAGGCCGACATCGACGCGCTGCCTCCGCTTGAAAAAGCCTGCATGGTCTCACAATCGACCATGTTCATGCACGAGTTCTATGCGCTGGCGGAGCACGCGAAGAAAAAATTTCCGGAGGTCCTCGTCTTCGACACCATCTGCCAGGCGACCAAGGACCGCCAGACCGACGTCATGGTACTCGTGCGGGAAGGCGCGCAGGCCATCGTGGTGGTCGGCGGACATCACTCAGCCAACACGGTCAAACTCGCCACGCTCGCCCGCCAACAAAACCTGCCCACCTACCACGTCGAGACCGCCGCCGAGATCGACTTGGTCGAAATGAAAAAATACACGGCGATTGGCGTCACCGCCGGGGCATCGACGCCCGAGTTTCTCATCAACGACGTCTG
>DATMNP010000090.1:0-26694 GCA_035568935.1 Opitutaceae bacterium
GCCACCCGCAAAAGCCCGCTTGCGCTCACGCAGGCGGGTTTCGTCGCGGCCCATTTGCGCGCGGTGGCCGGGATTGAGGCGGAGCTGCTGAAAGTCGTCACGACGGGAGACCGGCAGGCGGAGTGGTCGCTCGAAACCCGCGGCGGCAAGGGATTGTTCACGGCCGAGCTCGAACAGGCGCTGCTGCGCGGAGACGCGCAGCTGGCAGTGCACAGCACGAAGGATCTGCCCGGCGAAATGCCGCCCGGCCTCGCCATCGCCGGGTACCTGCCGCGCGAGGACCCGCGCGACATGCTCGTGGTCCGGGCCGGCGTCGCGTCGCCCCAGACCATCGCGACCGGCAGCCCGCGCCGCCGTGCCCAGCTCGCCGTGCTTTTTCCCGGCGCCCAATTTTCCGAAATCCGCGGCAACGTCGATACTCGCCTCAAGAAAATCGCCGAGCAGCACGTGGCCGACGCCACGGTGCTCGCCGTGGCCGGCCTCAATCGCCTTGGCTTCACGAGCTGGCCCGGCCTGGAGTTTCGCCCGTTCGCGTTTGACCAGATGGTTCCTGCGGTGGGGCAGGGCGCCATCGCCGTGCAATGCCGCGAGGCGGACGCCCCGCAGTTCGCGGCGGCTTTCGACGCGGCCACGCAGCGCTTGGTCTCGCTCGAGCGCGCGTTCCAGCGAAAACTCGGCGCCGGCTGCCAGCTCGCCTTTGCCGCCCACGCGACGGCTGACACGCTGTATTTCTTCCACGAAGAAACCGGCCCGCGCAGCCTGCCGCTCGCGCCGGGCGATTTCCCCGCGCCCCTCGAAACCGCCGCCCGCATGCTGAAACAATTTGGGTTTAAAACTTGAACCACGGAGACACGGAGCACACAGAGACTGGAATGAATTTTTCGTCGTGTCCTCTGCGCCTCAGTGGTTATATTTGATTTATGGCTTCAGGCATTGTCTATCTGGTTGGCGCCGGCCCGGGTGACCTCGGGCTTGTGACTTTTCGTGCCCGCGAGCTCATCGCTTCGGCGGATGTGCTGGTCTATGATTACCTGATCCATCCCGAACTGCTTGCCTGGTGCCGCGCGGACTGCGAAAAAATCTACGTCGGCAAACGCCCGCACCTGCACTCCCTGCCACAGGAGGAAATCGAGAAACTTCTCATGGCCCGGGCCCGGGCCGGCAAGCGCGTCGTCCGGCTCAAGGGCGGCGATCCGCTGGTTTTCGGCCGTGGCGGCGAAGAGGCGCGGCGCCTCGCGGCGGACAAAATTGACTTTGAAATCGTTCCCGGTGTGACGGCCGCGCTGGCTGCGGGCGCGTATGCCGGCATTCCGCTCACGCAGCGCAACACCAGCTCGGCGCTCATTTTTCTCACCGGCCATGAGGACCCGGAGAAGCACGAGCTGCAGATCGACTGGCGCAGCTACGGCGCGTTGAAAAATGCCACGCTCGCGATTTACATGGGCATGGGGCATCTCCGGCACATTTTGGAGGAACTTGTCGCGGGCGGCCTGGCGCCAGGCACTCCCGCCGCGGCCGTGCAATGGGCCTCGCTCGGTCGCCAGCGCAGTGTCACCGGCACGGCGGCCACGCTGGCCGTCCAGGTGGAGAAGGACAAGCTCGGCGCGCCGGCCATCGTTTTTGTCGGCGATGTCGTGCGCGACCATTCGGCCATCGACTGGTTTGAGCGCCTGCCGCTTTTTGGTCTTCGCATCGTGGTCACGCGCACGCGCGAACAAACCAGCTCTTTGCGCGCCCGGCTTGAAACGCTCGGCGCCGAGGTGCTTGAGCTGCCGCTGATCCAAGTGGCGAAAAAAATCGACCCGGCCATCTGTGAGGATATCTTTGCCGAACTGGCCGGCTACGACTGGCTGGTTTTCACCAGCGCCAACGGCGTAAGGTTCTTTTTCGACGAATTTTTCCTGAAATTCTCCGATGTGCGTTCGCTTGGGTTTATTCGCATTGCTTGCGTCGGCGAAACCACCGCCGAGGCGCTGGCCGCCCTGCGCCTGCATGCCGACCTCATCCCGCCCACCGCCACGGCTGAGGCGCTCGCCGATGAACTCGTGGCCACCGGCAGCCTCGACAGCGCGAAGGTCCTGGTCATCACCGGTAATCTCAATCGCGACACACTGGTCAAAAAACTTGAGGCCGCCCATGCCATTGTGGACTGCCTGCCCGTTTATCAAACTGAAAAAACCGATCTTTCCGCCGATCCGGCCGCCGAGGATTTTCGCCAACACGGTGCGGATGTGATCTTGTTCGCGAGTTCGTCCGCGGTGGCGTCGTTTGTCGCGCAGGCGGCCGCGCTGAAACTGGCGAACGGCGCCATTCGTCCGCTCGCCGGCAGCATCGGCCCGCAGACCGGCGACGCGATGAAAAAGGCGGGCATCCCCGTGGACTTCTCGGCCAAGACGCCCGGCCTCGACGATCTTGTGGAGGCGCTCCTCAAAAAACTTTCGCACAAATAACGCGAAAATTTCTAAAGAAGGCTTTTATGGGTGGAGCGTGTCGTCCCGACGCGCTCTGGACATGTCGGGACGACACGTTCCACCTTAGGTCAGTTGAACATGCCGCACGGATTGGGTTGAGCTATGCGCGATTATCCGCGTAATTCGCGGGGAAAATGAAAGTCCCGTTTCTCGATCTCTCATTGCAACACAAGGCGGTTCGCGAGCAGGTGCTGATGGCGCTCGCGGCCACTTACGACGCGTCGCGCTTCATCCTGGGCCAGGACGTCGAGGAGTTTGAAAGAAACTTTTCCTCCACGCTCGGCTATCCTCGCGCGCTGGGCATGAGCAGCGGCACCTCGCCGTTGCATGTTGCGTCGGTTTGCGGCGGCTTCGGGCCGGGCGATGAAGTCATCACGACGCCGTTTACCTTCATCTCGTCGGCCTGGGGCATCAGCTACGTCGGCGCGAAGCCGGTCTTCACCGATATCGAGGAAGATACCTTCAACCTCGATCCGGTGAAAATCGAGGCCGCAATCACGCCGCAGACCAAGGGCATCGTTGTCGTGCACCTCTTTGGCCAGCCCGCGCGCATGGACGAAATCATCGCCGTCGCCCGCCGCCGCAATTTGTTTGTGGTTGAGGATTGCGCGCAAGCCGCCGGCGCACGCTATAAAAGTACGCCGGTGGGCCTGGTCGGCGACGCCGGCACTTTCAGTTTTTATCCGACGAAAAACCTGGGCGGCTGCGGCGAGGGCGGCGCGTTCGTTTCCCGGCATGACGGCGTGTTTGAGAAGGCGCGCCTGTTGCGCAACCACGGCTCGGCGCAGCGGTACTATCACGAGATGGTCGGCTTCAACTTCCGGATGGACGGCTTTCAGGGTGCGGTGCTCAACGTCAAGCTGCCTCATCTCGCCGCCTGGACCGCGCGCCGCCGTGCCATCGCCGCGCGCTACCGCGCCGGCATCAAGCTCGCTGATGTGCGCCTGCCGGTGCAGCCCGGTTACGGCGAATCGGTTTACCACCAGTTCACGCTGCTGCATCCGCGCCGCGACGCGTTGAAGGCGCACCTGGCCACGCACGACGTCGGCACGGACCTGATCTATCCCGTGCCGCTGCACCTGCAGAAAGCTTATGCATCGCTGGGCGTCCCGCGCGGCGCGCTGCCCGTGGCCGAGCGCGTGTGTGGCGCCTGCCTCAGCCTGCCGATTTTCCCCGAGCTGACCGACGCGCAGGTTGATCATGTCATCAAAACCATCAATGTTTTCTAATTAACCGCCGAGGACGCCGAGAAATTTCTCTGCGATCTCCCTGTCTCTGCGGTGAAAATTTCCATGATCGACGGCATTAACCTCAAAATCTGCGGGCTTACCTCGCTGGCGGATGCCGAGTTCGCCGACCGCTGCGGGGCGGACTACCTCGGCTTCATCCTGTATCCGCCGTCCCCACGCGGTGTGACGCTCGCGCAGTTTGGCACGATGCAGGGCCGGTTGCCGCTGCGCAAGAAAGTGGCGGTGTGCGTGGCGCCGACGGTGGCGGAGCTGCAGGCTTTTGCCGCGGCGGGCGCGGATTTCTTCCAAATTCATTTTCCGCACGACACGCCGCTGGAGACGCTGCGCGCGTGGTCGCAAACGGCCGGCCCAAACAGACTCTGGCTTGCGCCCAAGCTGCCGCCGCACCTCGACGTGGCGACTGCGTGGCTGCCGCTGGCGGAGACCTTCCTGCTCGATACGTTCCACGCCCAAAAGTTTGGTGGCACCGGCCAGACCGGTGACTGGGAAAAATTCGCGCGGCACCAGCAGGCGCATCCCCAAAAAAACTGGATCCTTTCCGGCGGCCTTAATTCTGAAAACATCGGCGAGGCCCTTCGCCAAAGCGGCGCGCATTTTGTCGATGTGAACAGCGGCGTCGAATCGGCACCGGGGGTGAAGGATCACGCGAAAATAAAATTGTTGGTCGCTGCGCTTCCGTCCGCGAGTTCGCAAAAAAAATCTTAAAAATGAAACCGGGCGGATTTGGCCGAGATCAAAAATAATAAATTTTAGTCGTGCTACGGCGCCAAAAACATCTGATACTTCGTCATGGCCACAAAAAAACCCGCCAAGAAAAAGGCGAAGAAAAAGAGCAAAAAGTAACGTTCGCGTTGCTTTCTCTTTTTTTACTTACGAACACCGGCCCGCAAGGCCGGTGTTTTTTTGTCGGAATATTTTGCCGTGCTGAAGACCTGGATTCGCCGCGGATTGCGCGGATAATTTCACTGTCATTCCGAGCCGTGCGAGGAATCTCACTCGCAGTGCAACCTGCTGGGTTGCATTTTTCAGCTGCGGAGATTCCTCGCACGGCTCGGAATGACAGACAGCTGCCCGCATCTGTGTCCATCCGTGTAATCCGTGGTAAAAACAAAACTTGCCGAATCGACATGGCGGGAATTCCCGTCACGATCCACCCATGGCTACCATCTACGAAAAGCTCCGCGCCGACATTGTCACGGCCATGAAAGCCCGAGACTCCGGCACGGCCACCATTCTCCGCACCACCGATGCGGCGATTCAACGCGCCTCGATGGATCTTAACAAACCGATCGATGATGTCCTCGTCATCTCCGCGCTGCGCAAGGCCATCAAGAACCTGACCGACGCCAAGGCGGAGTTTGCCAAAGGTGGCCGGGCCGACCTGGTGGCGGCCAACGAGGTGGAAATCCTCGTGCTGGAGAAATATCTTCCGCAGGGACTCGATGCCGCCCGCCTCGAAGCCCTCATCACCGAGGCCATCCAGGCCACCGGTGCGCAGTCGAAAAAGGAAATGGGCAAAGTGATCGGTGCGCTCAAGCAGCGGCCGGAAGCCCCGCTGATCGACTTCGGGGTGGTCAGCAAAATCATCCAGGCGAAACTGCCGTGAGACGGAGGAGAAAGGCTGAAGGGCTGAAAAACTGAAGGACTGAATGCTATCTTTTTTCAGCCTTTCAGCTCTTCAGTCTTCCAGCCTTTGCTCTAGCGCCCCGGCGCCACGAGGATGCGGCTGGACGCCGCGAGGCTGAGTGCAATCGGCCGGCCGCCGGATTTTTTCACGGTGATGAGCCCGGAAGCGGGATTGCGGCCGGTCACGCGCACATGCGCGTCCGGTGAGAGGCCGCTCGTCTCGACGAACTTGAGGAATTCGGCGGACTGATCGGTCACGCGCACCACGCGCAGCGGTTTGTCGACGGCACAGTTGGCCAGGGTGACATAAACTTGCGCGGGCATCTGGCCGCTGGAACTGGGAATGGGGTCGCCGTGCGGATCGCTGGTGGGATAGCCGAGCAGGGCATCGAGCCGCGCCAGCACGGCATCGGAGATGGCGTGCTCGAGCTGCTCGGCCTCGGTGTTCACCTGGGACCAGTCCATCTTGAGCACGTTGACGAGAAAGGTTTCGACCAGGCGGTGCTTGCGCAGGACGTTAAGGGCAACGCGCCGGCCGGCATCGGTCAGCTTTACGCCCTGCCGGGGATGATGGCGGGCGAATCCCCCCTCGGCGAGGGCCTTGACCATCGTGGTCACCGTGCCGGGCACGACCGCCAGCGACTCCGCCAGCGCGCCCATCGAGACGAGGCCGTCGCCGCCTTCGGAAAGCAGCAGGATGTGCTTCAGGTAGTTTTCGACGGTGCTGCTGGCCATGGAGGTATTCGAAGCCGCGGTTAATCTGATTACAATGATGAAGAAAATCAGTGGCCGGTGAAAACGCTCACGGCGTCGTGCATCGCGCCGGGCAGGCCGTAGATATCCAAGGCTGTGATCACGAGGCAGGAGGCCCAGCCGGTGACCAACAAAAATCCGCCGATGCGTCCCGCGCCCATGCGGCGCTTCGAGCCGGCGAAAATCAGCAGCGGAAACATCGCAAAAGGCAACTGGATCGCCAGGATCACCTGGCTCAGCGTAAGCAAGTTGGTGATGCTATTGTCGCCGCGCAGTCCGATCAGGACGATGGCAGGAATGATGGCGCACAGCCGTGTCACCAGCCGTCGCATCCACGGGGCGATTCGCCAGTGCATGAATCCTTCCATCACCACTTGACCCGCAAGCGTGCCGGTGATGGTGCTGCTCTGTCCGCTGGCGAGCAGGGCGACGGCAAACAGCAGGCTGGCGGCGACCTTCCCGACGAGTGGAGCCAGGGTCACATAGGCGACCTGGATCCAGTCGGAGTCGGGGGAAAATGCGATCACCTGGCCTGATGAAAGGGTGACTTTGTCGTGCCCGAAGAAAACGATGGCAGCCAGGATCAGGATGGCTGCATTGACGAAGAACGCGACCGTGAGCGCGACCGTGGTGTCGATCGTGTTGTAGCGCACGGCCTGACGGATCGATGCCGGGTCTTTTTCCAGCCGGCGGGACTGCACGAGCGCCGAATGCAGATAGAGATTATGGGGCATGACCGTGGCCCCGATCATGCCGATCGCGAGGTAAACCAGATCCTTGTTGTGAAAAAACGAGGGCAAGTCGGGGGCGAAGAGCCACCGTCCCATTTCGTGAAAATTGGGCTGCGTCTGCGGAAACACGAAAATTTCGATGAAGTAGCAGATGCCGATCGTGGAGATCAGCACCAGGACGACCGATTCGATGAGGCGCATGCCGAATCGCTGCAGGGAGAGGAGCACCAGCACATCGAACGCCGTGATGATGACGGTCGTCAGCAGCGAGAGGCGTGGAAACAAGAGGTGCAGCGCGACCGCGCTGCCCAGCACCTCGGCGAGATCGCAGGCTGCGATGGCAATTTCGCAGCTCAGGTAGTTTGGCCAGCGGGTCCAGGCCGGGAGGAAATCGCGGCAGCACTGGGCGAGGTCCTTGCCGGTGATGATGCCCAGTCGTGCGGAAATGACCTGGAGAAAAACCGCCATCAGGCTGGAGAGCCCGACGATCCAGAGCAGCGTGTACTTGAACTGGGCGCCGGCCTGCAGATCCGTCGCCCAATTGCCCGGATCCATGTAGCCCACGCTCACGAGCAGCGCCGGCCCGGCGAACGCGAGATACTGCCGCCACGGCCGCGCCGAGGCGCGCGGCACCCTGATGCTGCCGTGAAACGCGTCGAGCGAAAGACTCCGGCCCGGGACAGGGGACGGCGCTTTGGGTTCAGCCAGGCCTGAAGGGTCGGTATCGATGATCACGAATATTAGAAATGACTATTTTGAGTAGTCAAAGATAAAATCGCTTATTCCTGAAACATGGCTTTGTGAGTTGGGAGCGCTGGCGCACGCAAATCACAAACGCCAATGGCCAGACGCCAAAAAATCGGGAATTTATAAAACCCTAATGCCGGGGCGACCTTCGTTGCCGGCAGCGGCTATTTTAGATTTCTTTGTGATTTGAGATTTGGCGTTTGTAATTTTTTAGCTGTTATGGGTGCCGGTCATTCGGAATTCGTCATTCTGCATTCGTCATTTTTTATCTATGCCCGTCATCGACGCCCACGTGCATCTCTATCCGCCGGAGCTCAACCGCGACCCGGCCGGGTGGGCCGCGCACACAGGCGAGGCTCACTGGGCCCGGCTCTGCACGCGCCAGCGCCGCGACGGCCGGCCGGTGCAGGGGTTTCCCTCCGTGGAACAACTGCTGCGCGACATGGACGCCGCGGGCGTCGCCCGCGCCGTGCTGCTTGGCTGGTATTGGGAAAAGCCCGAAACGTGCGCCTGGCACAACCGATTTTACGCCGCCTGCGTGTGCGAGCATCCCGACCGGCTGGCCGCCTTTGCCACATTGCATCCGGCGGCCGGCCGCGAAGCGACCCTGACCGAGGTGCGTCGCGCGCACGAAGAGGGGTTGATCGGCCTGGGCGAACTCTCGCCGCATTCGTCGGGCCATGGCATTGACGATCCGGTTTTTCTCGATGCGCTCGCGCTGGCCGCCGAGCTGCGCCTGCCGGTGAATTTTCACGTCACCGACCCGGCGTCGAAAAATTATCCAGGCCGGGTGGAGACACCCCTGGCCGATTTTGTGCGCCTGGCGCGTGAATTTCCGTGCACGACGTTCATTCTCTCGCATCTGGGCGGCCTGCTGCCGCTCGTGGATTCGACGGCGGGGTCATTGGCGAACCTTTTCTATGACACGGCGGCGTCACCCCTGATTTATTCTCCGGATATCCTTGGCCGCATGTTTGATGCGGTGGACGCGGAAAAGGTGTTGTTCGGCTCTGATTACCCGTTGATTTTGTTTCCGCGCGAGGAGACCGAGCCGGGATTTACACGATTTCTCGCCCAGGTTTCCGAGGCAAAACTGACGGCGGCTGAACGCACGGCGCTGCTCGGTGGCAATCTCGAAGGCCTGCTTCGCTCGCTGCCGTGATGAATCCCTCCGCGGATTGCTTTCTTCTTTGCCCAGGCTTCCGCCGGCGCTGAGGCTGTGGCGGACAGGTTGGAGGACAGGCGGATATCCGAGAATAAAACATCCCAAGCGCAGTTATGGCAGTTTGTCGTTTGTAACGTATTATGTTACAAACACGGTTTGTGCATGGTGCTGTTTGTAACGCATTATATTACAAACGTGGATTATTTGGCGGTGACGCTTGGAATCCAAAGGCATATTTCATGATTTTAAATCAGACTTATCCGCATCTGTGTCCCCCGCGGGGATTTTTCTGGGTTCATGGCTTCTTAATTAAATTTTCCGCTTTGCGTCGGGGCGTGTTTGCGTGAGAACTCATGCCCATGACTCCTGAAGCGAAACTCAAGGAACTCGGCCTCGAACTGCCGGCCACGCCGCCTCCGGCCGGCAGCTACGTGCCGACCGTGCGCACCGGCAATTTGCTCTACTGCGCGGGGACCATCAGCTCATTCAACGGGCAGATGACGCACGTTGGCCAGGTGGGCAGGGAGCAGACGGTGCCGGCCGGCTACGAGTCGGCCAAAATCTGCGCGCTCAACACGCTGGCCAACATCAAGGCCGCGACCGGCTCGCTGGATAAAGTCGCGCGCATTGTCTTTGTCAGCGGCTACGTGAATGCGGTGAGCGGCTTTGCCGACAGCCCGGCGGTCATCAATGGTGCGAGCGATCTTTTGGTGGCGCTGTTTGGCGAGGCGGGCAAACACGCGCGCGCGGCTGTGGCCGTGGCCGGCCTGCCGAAGAATTCGACCACCGAGATCCAGGTGGTGGTGGAGCTGAAACAATAGATTTTCAGGAATTATTTCCTGTGGGCGGGGTGCCCTCACCCCGCTTTTTAAAACTAGAGAGAGTGATTTTAGCGGGGTGAGGGCACCCCGCCCACATTGCTCAGTGCCGACGCCGAACCGTGAACCGAAAACTGTGAACGGTGAACCGTGGGTCACACCACCACCGGCTTTGGCACCTCGAGGGCGGCGATCGCCGACATGATTTTCTCCGACGCGCGCTGGTAACGTTCCTTGCCTGCGGACGGGTCGTCAAAATCCTGCGGCTGCAGGATGCGTCCGTACGTGACATGGATCGGCGTACCCAGCTGCAATCCGCGGCTGGGGCCGAATGCATCGAATGAGCCAATGATCCGCGCCGGCAGCACCGGCACGGCCGCCCGGCACGCGAACATGCCGAGGCCCGACTTCGGCGGCTGCAGGCGGCCGTCGCGCGAGCGCGTACCTTCGGGAAACATGATGACGGGCCGCCCGGCGCGCAAGGCCTGCAGCACGCGCTTGGCCGCCATCACATCCGTGCTGCCATCGCGATCGATGGGGATCGTGCCCACGGTATCGAGCCACCACGAGGCGAAGCCCGGTTTCCAGAGTGATTTTCGGGCGAAAAAAGAAAACTGCCTCGGCACATGGCAACCGACGACCGGCGGATCGAGCAGGCTGGCATGGTTGGCCGCGAGGATGAAGCTGCCCTGGGCGGGAATGTTCTCCAGCCCGCTGACCTCGCCCCGGAAGCAGGCGTCGTAAATGCCGTGAATCACATAGTGGCAAACCCCATACATGGGCTGCATCGCGAGGTGGTCGCAGCGGTTCATGCCGGCGGGATTTTGTTGCCAATCAGTTTTGCGGCTGTTGCCACCACCTCATCGAGCGAAAGGTGCGTGCTGTCGATGGCGATGGCGCCGGGCGGGCAGGCGAGGGGGGCGGTGGGTCGCGCCAAATCGAGCCGGTCGCGCTCCTGGATTTTGTCGATCCGGCCCTCGTCCTCGCGCCGGCGTTTGCGCTCCGCGAGGTCGGCCTGCAGGAAAAAGCGAAAATCGGCGCCGGGAAAAATCACCGAGCCGATGTCGCGGCCCTCCATCACCAGCCCGCGAAAGCCATGCGCCCGCGCGACACCGGCCTGCCCGCGCTGGTAGGCCATCAACGCCGCGCGCAGTCCGGGAATGGCGGCAAAGTGTGATACGGCGGCATTCACCGCCTCACCGCGGATTTCGTCGCCCGCCGCGCGGCCATTGATTTCCATGATGGCCGTGCGGCCCTCGATGCGCGTGTCGAAACGCAGTTGGTCGAGGGCCGCATGCACCGCGGGCAAGTCCCCGATGCGCACGCCGCGCCGCAGCAACTCGGCCGTCACTGCGCGGTAAAACGAGCCCGTATCCACGTGCAGCAAATTGAAGCGCGCGGCCAGCGCGCGCGCGGTGGACGATTTGCCCGAGGCCGCGCCACCGTCGATGGCCACGATGATGAAGTCTTGGGAACTCACTTTTGGTGCGAGTTCTCCCAGACCGATTCCAGCACGTCAAAAAAGTTCGGAAACGTCTTCGCGCAGCAGGCCGGGTTCCCGATGCTGAGCCAGGGCCGGCCGTTTTTCAAAAGATCGTGGCAGCCGAGGATGGCGAAACTCATGGCAAAACGGTGGTCGTCGTAGGTTTCGATTTCGACCACGCCCTGGGCGGCGCGCTTCCGCAGCTCGTCGAGGTTGGGCGTGATCTCGAGCGAGTCTTCGGCCTCAATGACACCCTGGCCGAGTTTTTGGAGTTCGCGCGCCATGCCGGCCACGCGATCGGTCTCCTGTTTGCGGGTGTGTGCGATGCCGATAATCGTGGTTTTCCCTTCCAGCAGCGGCGCAATGGCGGCCAGCGTGAGAAAGGTGTCGGAGAACTCGTTGAAATCCTGTGTCACCCCACGACGAGACGAATCAGGCGCGAAAGAAACGGCAAAGCCATCGAACGTTTCCTCCACCCGCGATCCTGCCCGATCAAGGTCAATCACGCCGAGAAAGTCGGTGTCGCCTTGCAGGCCCCAGCGAAGATGGGCCAGGGTGATTTCGCCTCCAGCGACCAAGGGGAGGGCGGCATAATAGCTTGCGGCGGTGGCATCCGGTTCGATGGCGTAGCTTTCCTCGGGAAAAGCGTAGCGTGTGCCGCAGGCGATACGGAATTGGACGCAACCCATTATGCCCAAGTGCGGCTGGCTGAAGTTTTCCATCAACCGGGCGGTCATTTGGATGAATGGCCAGCGCACATGGCCGATGAGCGACACATTGACCGGCGCGGTGGCGAGGGGCGCGACCATCAGGAGCGCGGAGAGCATCTGGCTGCTTTCGCTGGCATCGATGGCCACTTCGCCGCCTTGCAGGCCGTGGGCTTCAATGGTGACGGGAAAGAAGCCTTCTTCGCCCGTGCAAGTGATTTTTGCGCCTTGGGTGCGCAGCGCATCGAACAGGCCTTTCATCGGGCGCTTCCGCATCTGCGGCACGCCATCGATTTTGAAAACACCGCGCGGTGCGGCGGCGCAGAAGGCGGTGAGAAAACGTGCGGCGGTGCCGGCATTGCCAACGAAAAGTCCGGCGTGTTCTGCGGGAATTTTGCCGGCCCGGCCTTCGACGTGGATGGTTTTTTGGGCCTCGTTTTCCCTGACCGGGATGCCGAGCCGTCGCAGGGACTCGGCCATGATGCGCGTGTCATCGCTAAAGAGCGCGCCGGTGAGCGTCACCGGTCCATCGCAGAGTGCGGCGAGCAGCAGCGCCCGGTTGGTGATGCTTTTCGAGCCGGGCAGGGTGACTTCACCTTGCACCGGCTTCGTAAACGGCTTGATGGGCAGGACATCGGGCAGCGGCGTCATGGGAGCGGGCGGAATTGGTCGCGGTAGGCCTTGCCGCGTTCGAGGCGCGCGATGACGTCGAACCAGTCGCGGTTGGAAAGCGACGCCTGCATGGCCTGCAGTTCGTCCTGGAACTGGCGCAGCGCGCGCAGCACTTCGTCGCGGTTTTGCTCGAGGATGGTGCGCCAGAGTTTGGGATCGCTCGCGGCGATGCGGGTGGTGTCGCGCAGGCCGCCGCCGGCGAAGTTGCGCCAGGCGGGATTCTTTTTTGCGAGAAACGCGCACAAGGTCGAGGCCAGTACCTGTGGCAGGTGGCTGATGTGCGCGACGATTTCATCGTGCGCGTCAGGATCGAGGGTCGTCACTTCCGCGCCGAGGTCCTGCCAGAATTTGACGACGGTTTCGACCGCCGCCGGGCCGGTTTTTGGCAGTGGGGTGACGAAGCAGGCGCGGCGCGCGAACAGTTCCGCGTCGGCGTGCTCCCAGCCGGTTTTTTCCGATCCGGCCATGGGATGGGAGCCGACGAAATGCGCGTGTTGGCCGAGCGCGGCGTGGCCGAGGCGGGAGATCTCACCTTTCACGCTGCCGACATCGGTGACGATGGCGCCGGCGGGCAGTTGCGGCGCGATGAGGCGCGCCAGCTCGACGATTTTGTCCACCGGCGCGGCAATGACGACGAGGTCGGCCCCGGCCGCGGCGGCTTCGGGCGTGTCGGCCACGGTGTCGCACCACGGCTGGTCGCGCAGCCGCAGCCGGGTTTCCGGGCGGCGGGCCCACACGACGATGCGCAGCGCCAGGCCGCGCGCGCGCGCGGCCTTGGCCACGGAGCCGCCGAGCAGGCCCGGAGCGAGAATGGTGAGTTGGGTGAGCACGTTTAAAACTTAACCGCGAATAGACGCGAATAGACGCGAATGAACGCGAATGAAGCAGAAGGAATTGGTAGTTGGTAATTCGTAATTAGTCATTCGTTATTCCTCATTCGTCATTCGGATTTCTTCTCAGGCGCTGCCGAGCTGGACGATGCGCGCAAATTCCCCCGGGGCGAGCGGCATGACCGAGAGGCGGCCCTGGCGGACGATCGCGATGTTTTTTAGCGCGGGGTCGGCCTTGATTTGCGCGAGCGTGACGGGGCGGGGCAGGGTTTTGACGGGTTTCAGCTCGACCGCCACCCAGCCTTCGGCGGCGGCGTCCGTCGGATCGGGAAAGGCCGAGCGCACGACTTCGGCGATGCCGACCACGCATTTCGGTCCGCCGCTCGCATAAAAAAACACGCGGTCACCGGCCCTCATGCCCTTGAGATGGTTGCGGGCTGCATAATTGCGCACACCGTCCCAGGCGGTGTGGCCGTCGCGCAGGAAAGTTTCCCACGCGTAGGCTTCGGGTTCCTGCTTCACCAGCCAGTATTGCGTTGTCATGGGGAATGTTATGGAGTGAATGGAAGTCAAATGACCGAGGACGAAGCTGCAAAGAAAAAAGCCCTGCGGGCGACGATTGTGCTCTACACCGTCATGGCCGTCTTCATCGTGCTACCCTTTGTGGTCTACTTGCTGCGTCGCCCCTGACGATTCGCCTGTTGTCGCATGAAACAAACTTTACTGCCGATTCGCATCCTGTTCGTGACCGTGTGCGTTGCGAGCGGATGGCTCGTTTGTTTTGTCGGCGATGGAATGGATGGAAAACGCACGTGGGGGGCGTTGATCGGTTTGCTCCTTGGTGTGCTCGTCGTGCTGGTGGACATGCTGCTCAAGGGCTTCTCGCTGCGTGGGCTGTCGGCGATCACCTTCGGGCTGGCGGTGGGGATACTCATCGCGCATTTTATCCAGACTTCGCCGATGTTTGTCCTGGGCGATCCGCAGACGATATATCTGGTCCGCCTGGCGATATTTTTGGTGTGCACTTACCTGGCCACGGTCATTGCATTGCGCGGCAAGGATGAATTCAACCTCGTCATCCCGTACGTGCGTTTTGTGCCGCAGGAGGTGGATGTTCCGCTGGTGGTGGTGGACACGAGCGGGCTGATTGATGGGCGCATCGCGCGCGTCTGCGATTCGGGTTTTCTCACCGCGGCTCTGGTGATCCCTCGTTTTGTCCTGGCCGAGCTGCAGGCGGTCGCGGACTCGCCCGACCCGCACAAACAGGCGCGCGGCCGGCGCGGCCTCGAGGTGCTGGGCGAATTGCGCAAGGTGAAGAATCTCGATTTGCGCATCCACGAAAGCGATGTGGTCAAACGCGAAGAAGTCGCGGCCAAGCTGGTTTTTCTTGCCCACTCGATGCGGGCCAAGCTGCTCACGACCGATTATAACCTGGCCAAAATGGCCGAGTTTCATGGCGTACAGTGGCTGAACATCCATACCCTCGCCCGTGCCCTGCGCCCCGAGCTGGTGCTCGGTGAGTCGCTCGAAGTCGATCTGATGAAGCCGGGCAAGGAAGAGGGCCAGGCGGTCGGTTATCTCGAGGATGGGGCGATGGTCGTCGTAACCGCCGGCCGCGAGCGGATCGGCCAGCGCGTTCATGTCGAGATCACCAGTGTGCTGCCCACGGCGGGCG
This sequence comes from Opitutaceae bacterium, assembly GCA_035568935.1. GTDB lineage: Bacteria > Verrucomicrobiota > Verrucomicrobiia > Opitutales > Opitutaceae > DASRHD01. The sequence continues at coordinate 14,929 of DATMNP010000090.1, forward strand.
GCAAAATGATTTTTGCCCGCCTCGCGGGTGACACCGAGTAGTTTGGTCCGTCAGCTGGGTGTGATGGCCCGTGAATCCGCGCCCGGGCTGGCGCAATTCGCAGGCCGCCGCCGCTGCGGTCGGCATAGTTTTTTAACGACCGGTCAAAATTGGTATTTACTTAATTTCGTGGGTTCCACAAAACGACCCTTCCACGGTACGGGCCAGTAGCTCAGTTGATAGAGCGCTTCGTTCGCAACGAAGAGGTCGCCGGTTTGATTCCGGTCTGGTCCACCAGCCTTCGCCCTTCGGGCTACGGCTTGGCAGGCCAGCGAAGGGAAGGGACATTGCTGTCAGGACAGTATAGCCAAACAGAGCGAAGGCTGCCACGACGAAGTGAAACGGAGGCGGGCCTATCCCACGTCCTTTGAACAGCGGAGGGTCGCCTTGAATGTCCAGCGCTGAACACCCAACATCAAGTCCTGACCGGATAAGTTCGGCATCTAACAAATGGGCGCGGAGCTTATAAAATCCACCTGTGACGCGCGTGTGCCGGTTACGGCCAGGAAAATTTTTGCAGCGGGGTGGGTTGGCCTTCAAATTGCTATTGAACATTTGTTGCGCAAGGCAGAAGCTTATCTTGGCCGTCAACGCTAGAAACAATCGACAACCGTAAAATGAAAAAGACTACGAAAACCGTGACGCCGCTAGCCCCTGCGACGAAATCAACCGCAAAAAAGACCGCCGCCCCAGCCGTCAAGAAAACCGTGGCCAAGCGGCCACCCACCATCATAACGGCCCATGCCAACATTGGCTTCGGCAACACCCTCTATCTCCGTGGCGATGGCCCGGGCCTGAATTGGGACAAGGGCGTGCCCTTGGATTGCTTATCCGACGACAAATGGTCTCTCACCATCGAGCACACCACGCCCTTTATCTTCAAAGTGCTGCTCAACGACCTTGTTTGGTGCGCCGGCGATGATTACTCGGCCGCGCCCGGCGAGAGCATCGACATCACGCCGGAGTTTTGACCGCGGGTGGCTCGGGATTGAGCGCAAGCAATTGCGCCCGCAACGTCGCCGAGGTATGCTTGCGTTCGTTCAGGACCTCGTCCGGCACCCACGTACTGCGCAGGCGCACGCGCGAAAATGGCTTGGGCAGGTAAAATCCATCCCAGCTTCGCAGTCGCCAGGCTGAGGTAAATTCCATGCCGAGCAGCAGCACCCGGGCGTCCGCCCGGCGTGCCACCACGAGCCCCCCCTCCTTGAAGTCGTAACGCGGGCCCCGTGGCCCGTCGGGGGTGATGCCGATGCCGTGGCCTGCGCGCAGCACTTCCACCATCGCGGCCACCGCCTCGCGGCCGCCCCGGCTGCTTGAGCCGCGCACGGCTTTCATGCCCATGAGGGAGAAAAAGGCCGCGAGCCAGGCGCCGTCGCGGCTTGCACTCACCAGTCCGTAAGTCGCCCGGCCGCCGCGGAAGCGGCGGTAAATCTCCGCGGCCACGAACAGTCGGTTGTGCCAGAACATGAATACGACCGGCCGGTCCGCTTGCGCCATGGCCTGCCGGTAGTCTTCCGCCGCCTCGAACCGCAGCGTGCGGTTCCACGCGCGGGCCAGCATCGCCAGCGGCCACAGCAGGAGGCGCCGCCAGCCGTGGACGACATGGGCTTCAGGTTTGGTTTCGGAAGAATCCACTCGCCGCTGTTTGAAGCAATCGTCCCCGGTCGCCAAGAATAGAAATTGGGGCTTGGTTTTTGGTCGTTGGTCATTGGTCGATGGTATCGTGGCTCTTCTTTGGGGTTTGGTGTCTTGGGATTTGGCGTTTGCGCCTCCTGTTACTTGTTACTTGATACCTGACACTTTGTCCGTCGCTGCGTCCTTTCCACCTTGTCCGCATCTCCCGGAGCCACCCGGGCAGATGGACTGGCGCGCCTTTAACCTTCACGGCGCCGATCGAGGCGCGGACTTTTATTTCACCGCGCTCAATTATGGGCATTACCTGTGGCACCGCGGCCTGGCCGCCCGCGCCATCCTTTGCCTTGACCGTGCGCTGCTGGCCGATTTGCGGGGCGACGAAGCGGTGCTCGCCACCTGGCCGCTGCCCTATGCGGCCATCGTCTGGCTGCTGCAAAAAACTCCGCCCGGCGTTTTTATCGGCAATCCGCGCGTGCACTTCCAGCACCTGGCCGACCGCATGAATGAACCCCGCCGCGAGCAACGCCGCTGGCGGACCTGGGCCTGCTGGGCGCTGGCCTGCGCCGCGCTGCCGCATCTGCCCGGCGATCCGAGCCATCGCGTCGCCGAGCCATCCATCGAGTTGATCGCCGAAAAACTTCGCGCCCACGGCCTGCCGGGGGAAGTTGGGCAATGGCAAAAAATCCTCGGGGCGATATCGGCACCTTGAGCGCGCGACGCGCGCAAATCACAAAGGCCAATAGCCAGACGCCAAAGATCTGGCGGAAACCAGAAGGGCTCGGGGCTCAACTTTCAAATATTTGAGTTCGATTCAATTGAGAATTGCGCCCCGGCCCCTTTAGCTTGGCCCTTTAGCTTGGCCGTAAGCTTGAAGTAGAACCTGCCGATGATTTGTGTCATGGTGAGGTTGCCAACATGCTTTTATGCCGTTCGGTCTGCCAGCTTAAATCACTAAGTGACTTGAGGGCTGAGCCAACGGGTCAGGCCGTCAGTGTTCGAAAAACAAAATTCAGGATGGCGAATCACCCTCTGGCTAATTTTGCTGAGGCTACTGCGACTTGAGGCCCATCGACTCGCGGGCTCGCCCAGGGCCGCCATCGCCCTGAACTTGTCGAATGGGCGATGGCGGGATGGACGGGACTCGAACCCGCGAAAAGCTTCTGCCCCTCTGAGGGAAAACCTCTCATAGGTAGAAGAACACTGGGAACATTAAAATATGGTTGAGGTCGTTGCCAGTCTCGTTGCCAGTTGGACTGTCTTAAACATGCCTGCCGTTCGAAAGAAACTAGATTCACGCTATTGGTTCGGGTGCTTCACGCTTCCCGATGGTCGGCGCACCCAGCGCAGCACCAAAACAGCCAATCGCCGCGAAGCGCTGCAAATCGCCTCTGAGTGGGAGGAAGCCGCTCGGCGGCGATTTACGGAAGCACAGGCACGTCGTGTCCTCTCCGATATTCACGAGCTGGTTCATGGCGCGCCGCTGGCTTCGCCCACCGTGGCAGGCTACGTCACCCAATGGCTCGGCCGCAAACAGGGCGAAACCTCCGGTGTTACGTTCAAGCTCTACCAGCACACAGCGAACGAATTTTGTACATCGTTGGGCGATAAGGCTGCACAGCCGATTCATTACGTCACCGCTGGAATCGTGGCGTCATGGCGTGACAAAACCGCTGCCAAGTCCACCCCGCGCACGGCCAACAATAAGCTCAAGATCATCCGCAACCTGTTTCAAACGGCGTGGCGCGATGGACTCATTACCGAGAATCCTGCCGCTAAGGTGCAGACGTTAAAGACTGTCGAGGGCCAACGTCGTCCGTTCACTCTCGACGAGCTAAAAACCCTATTGAGCGTGGCCTCGCCCGAATGGCGCGGCATGATTCTGGCAGCGCTTTACACCGGCCAGCGCCTCAAAGACATCGCCTCGCTCACTTGGGCCAACGTGGACCTCGACCGGGGAGAATTTCGCTTTGCGACGAGCAAGACCGGGCGCCGGCAGGTGATACCAATCGCGCGCCCACTGCGGCGGCACCTTGAAACCTTGCCTGCTGGCGATGACCCGCACGCGCCGCTCTTCCCCTCCGCTTTTCGTATCGCCACGGTCAATCGCGACACGTCGGCGCTCAGTCAGCAATTCCACGACGTGCTCGTCTCGGCTGGCCTCGCCGCGCCGCGCCCGCCGAAATGGAAACCTCAGGGCACTGGACGTGAAAGCCCGCGTGCACGAAGCGAGGTCACGTTTCACTCGCTGCGCCACACGGCCACCTCGTTGCTCAAGAATGCCGGCGTATCCGAAGCCGTCGCCCGCGACATTATTGGCCACGAGAGTGCGGCAATTTCCAGACATTACACCCACATTGACGAAGGATCGAAGCGCAAGGCCATCGCCATGCTGCCGGATGTGACGGCTCTACCGACTGCTAAGAAACCAAAGGCGTAGGGGCAGGCTAATGGCTTAAACCCAGAGCAGGAAGTCATTGTACGAATCAGGTGGGTTGGTCGGTAGCTAATTTTTCGATTTCAGCTTCCCACCAGATCAGATATTCATCGAGATTCTGCAGCGGCTGAAACCCTTGTGTGCTCCAGCCGCGAACGTGCAAAATCGCCTGCAATGGTGTCGTGGTCGCAAACAACGCGGTGTTGAAGAGCGCGGGATCAGTCGTTGCGAGCGGCGCGACGTGCGCACGGAAGTAACGACGTAGTCGCTCCGCGATGGGTGGGTGTTCCTCAGTCTCTTTATGATTTATCGCAGCCAGAGCACCAAGCGCAAATGGTATAGAGCCAAGATTGGTCCGGCAGTGATCCAAATCAAGCGGGGTGGTCACGAGTGCTGCTGCCCATGCATCGGCCTCATGCTCCTCATCGTGGGGATGGATAGATTTGCCAGGATCGGGTGGTTCGAGATGTCGGCGCTCGAAATGCCCCAGCTCATGGAGGAGCATCCAGCCAACCACGCGAACAGATGTCGCATTCACTCGCGTCATCAAGTCGGCGTCGAGATGCGGATGTGACGGACTCGGTAATGCTGTGGGCCACACAAAATTCTCGTCACTGTGGCGCGTTGAAAACGCCCAAGAATGCAATGCCGCCGCGTCGCCGAGTGCTGCTGGTTGCGGCGGATCTGCATGTCCCGCTCGGCGAGCGTTATGTCGTTCGGCAATCCAACCAAACAACACCAAATAGCCAAAAACCGCAGCCCACGTGCGCTCAAGTGCGCGCAATCCTACATGAAGACGTTGAAAGAATGGAGCCGTTCCGTCGTGAAATGCACTCGCTTTATAGAGAAATTCGGAGGTGGTTCTGTCCAGGCAGAAGCGGATCGATCGCTCTTTAATGATGCGCTCAGCTTCTGCTGAACTGTGCGGCGAGAGCCGCAAAAATGATGTTACCAGCTGCGGAAAAAGAGGTTGAAGTGGTGTGACTACCGTTAATGGATCAACATTTGCGAGCAGAGGCATGCGCTAGGAAAACTTATTATGTTTATGTTCACCAGCCCTTTTGTGTGCTGGCCAATGAGTGAGCCTATGTAACGGCGCGCTCCTCGCCGATCTGGCGAATCGCACATTTTAGCGTGGCCCGCGCTTACCCTCGCTGGAAAAGTAAACTTGCCGATTGGAGCCTTTCTACTAGTCTTGGGCCATGGCTATTGCTCTCCCGATCAACCAAATGTCCCGGCTGGAAAAGCTCAGCGCCATGGAGGCGCTTTGGGAGGACCTTAGCCGGGACGAACAGTCACTGGAATCGCCGGCGTGGCATGCGGATGCACTGCGCGAGACCGAACGGCGCGTCGCCGCAGGCGAAGAGAAACCGCTGGATTGGGGAGCGGCCAAGAAGGAACTGCGCCAGCGCTTTGAATGAGACTTAAAATTCTCCCTTCGGCGCTGGAGGACCTTGCCCACGGCCGGGCCTTTTACGCGAAGCAAAGCGAGAGTGTCGGCGCTTATTTTTTTGATTCGTTGTTCTCGGATATCGACTCTCTGGAACTTTTCGGCGGGATTCACCGCAAAGTCTTGGGCTGTCATCGACTGCTCTCAAAACGATTCCCGTTTGCCGTCTATTATAAAATGGACGGAGACGTGGTCGTCGTCTGGCGCGTCTTGGACTGCCGCGAGAAACCCGAGAAAACACGCCAGGCGCTAACCTGATTTTGTCGCCGGCTTGTCCAAGTGCGAAAAGTCCTCTTGGTCGAGTTTGCCCCACTCGCTAGCAACATGCTCAATGGGCGGCACGATGTCGCTGTTGTCTGGCGATTGGTTCGGCTCTTGGGTCAACCGATTACAGCAGCCACGGCCAAGGACAAGACCCCCACGGTGTCAGGTTTCTAAGGTTTAAATTCGCCAGGCATTCATGAATCTTCGAATTCGGTGCCTGCCCCGTGGATCGTTTCTGATAATGCAGCCTCGTTGATTGATTCGCCTGGGATTTGTCGTTTCACCAATCCATTTCGTAAAAGCTGTACCAATCCCCGTCCAGTTTCTGGTACACAACGCCGCCACTGGAACCAGGGTTTTCCTTCAGCAGTTTGTCCAATGCTGTTTCTGGGTTTTCGATCAAAGGCTCCAGTTTCTTTGGCGAATAAATGAAGCCGCAACCAGACCCCGCCACACACAGGCCCTCAGCCTGCATAACAAACATATCCGCTCCCGCATTATCCTTCGATCTGAGGAATCCTTCGGTTATCCCCACGAGTTTGAAAAGGTCTTTGTAAGACTGCCACCGCTCACTCGTGATGTACGCCTTGTCTTTTGGCCAGTTGGATCCTTCGACCAGTGCCGTGTAGTCGTTCGCAATTCTTGCCAAGTGACCATCGACCGCGGTCATGCTGCGCAGCTGTTCGAGATATTTCTTTTTACTTAAAAATATCTTTGGAAGATCCATGCGTACCATCAGCGCAACGTCGGTTGAACGCGGTGCCGCGACATCGACCAACGTCATCAGATTATCTTTGGATAATCCGACTTTGGCGCCGATAGCGCCAAACATATAACTCGTGTACGACACGTATAACGAGCCGTGTTGCTTAAAGTCATAATCCCCGTATTTCCTCCAGTGCGGCAGCAGCTTTAGTGGAAGCTTGTTTAGGATCTCTTGCCGACGCAGCTGATCGCTTTGCAAATAAGACGGCACTTGGGCTGCAATTGGTACCCCGGTGGTGAGACCGAACAATGCCAACAAGACCGGACAAGCAATAGCTGGTACTTTCATTCGTCGAACATTGTCCGCAGGCTGGAAGGGTTCAAGGATGCGTTTTCAAAAGCATGTTAATGGAGGTTATTAACTGGTGTTAACGTCAGAACACCGGCTCCTCCCCATGAGTGGCTTGGCCCGCTTTCGCGGCCCGCCGGATGTAGTCGCACACGGAAATCGTAAACGACCAGGCGCACCCCGCGCAGCGCGTTCCGCTGGCGCAGGGCAATCATTTTGATTTCACCGTGGGCGGCGGCTTTGTAATACCAGCCGCGGGACAGGCCAAAAAACGGGTCGCGTTTGCCCGGTGCGGGCAGCCGGAAGAATTCGACGCGATGCGCTGCGGCATCGGCGGGTGTCGGAATGGGTGTGTTTGAGTTCATAATTTTACCTTTCATCATTATTGTTCGTTTGTGTCCCGGCCGCCGACAACTGCGCGCATCTACTGAATTTACCGTAGGTCATCTCAGGTAAATTCCGTAGGTGAAGCGGTCGGCGGGCGAGTTCATGTGTTTTCCTTTTCATCGCCATTGTTCGCCCATGCTTCGGACGCCGACAAGGGCGTGTTCATACCGAAAAAAGGGTATGCCGGATACCCTTTTTCGGGTAGGCGTGGCACTCCACCTGCTGCTAAAGCGGCCCGCCAGATACCGTCCGTGCCCGAAAGAATAGCCAGTCCCCTGCGCGCCCCATAGCCGCAAAGAATTTTGGGCGGTCAAGGTGGAGCGCAGGCAAAGCCGAGCAAGACCTTGACGGCCTAAAATACAATCGGCGGCGGGGCGGCAGTGACACCAGCCCGTCTGTTTTCGGGTGCCGCATGTGCAAAAAACTTTCGTAAGTGCGAATTGAGGCGCACCGTCACGCCTGACCTGTGTGTTCATGGATGTCGTATCCGAGCAAGCGATACGTTACCGTTTAGGTAAGGGGTAATGCGTCGCAGGGAAAAAGAAACGCGGATGCGTTTCGGATCGGGGCGCACGGTCGCGGCACACTTACGCAACTACTACACTTTGGGCAGAGAAATTTGTGCACTTCGGCAAGCACCGTGTGTCTGATCGGCGCTTCGTACAAAAAAGGAGCTGCGACATGCTGAGACCAAAGGCACAATTAAGTTTACAGACCGCGCGGGAGTATTTCCGGGAGCACCTCTGCGTCGGCGACTACTATTCCGAGGGGCAGAAGGTCACGGGTGAATGGTTGGGCATCGCGGCGAAGGAGCTGGGGTTGACGGGCATCGTGTCGGAAAAGGATTTTCTCGCTCTCTGCGAAGGCCAGAATCCGCAGACGGGTCATCGGCTGACGCAACGACGGAATACCATTCGTTACGAAAACGGGAAGCCGGCGGCAAACCGCCGGATTTTCCATGACTTCACGATCAGTCCACCGAAAAGTGTTTCGGTTGTCGGGCTTTGCGAGGACAAGCGGATTGTTGAATTACATGACCGGGCCGTGCGTCAGGCGATGGTCGAACTGGAGAAGTTTTCGGAGACGCGCGTGCGCCGGGCCAAGCGGAACGATTCACGGCTCACCGGGAACGTCGTGGCGGCGTGCTTCCGGCACGAAACGAGCCGCGAGCTAGACCCGCATTTGCACACGCACTGCGTGGTCTTTAACGCGACATTCGACCCGGTTGAGGGTCGATGGAAGGCCCTGCAAACGGAGGGCATGTATCGCGCCCAGAAATTCGCGGAGAACCTGTATTATCACGAACTGAGCAAGGGGCTTCGGGCGCTCGGTTATGAAATCGAAAACAACGCGCGGGATTTCGAGATGAAACACGTTCCGCGGAGCGTCATCGCGGGCTTTTCAAAACGTCACGAGCAAATCGAAGCCGAGGCGCAACGTCAGAAAATGGAGGGATACAACGGAGACATGGGTGAACTGCGCACGCGCATCGCGCATGAACGCCGTCGCCGGAAAATGAAAAATTCGACCGCCGATGAATTGCGGTCGTATTGGAAGCAGCAACTTAACCTTGAGGAACGGTGCGCATTGGAAAACTTGTGCCAGCCAGCCGAGCGGCAGACGCAGAGCGTCGATCTGCGGGCCATCGTGACCTGGGCCGACGAGCATCTTTTTGAGCGCCGGTCAGTCGTGAACGATTATGAACTAAAATCGGCGGCGCTCGCTCGTGGTCGCGGTGAGGACTTCGATCTAACTGATCTTGACCCTGTCATCGCCGCACGCGGTTACGCGCACCTTGACGACGAACCGCACAAGCTTGCATCGCGTGAATTGCTCGGCTGCGAGCTGGAAATCGTGCTGGCCGCGCAGGATGGTCACGGGCACCACGTCGCTTTGCGCCATGACTACCAGCCAGACCCGGGTCTTTCGGCAGAACAGGCACGGGCCGCTCGGCAAATTCTTAGGAGTCAGGATTTCATCACCCTATTTCGCGGCGGCGCGGGGACGGGCAAGAGCCACACTCTGAGGGAAGTCGAGGAGGCCATTGCCGAGACCGGAAGGCCGGTCGTTGTCCTCGCGCCGCAGCGTCAGCAAGTCCAAGACCTGGAACATGACGGCCTGCCTGCGCAGACCCTGGCCCATGCGCTAACGGCCCGCCAATTCCCCCAGCAAGCGGTCGTGATATTGGACGAAGCCGGACAGGTCGGTGTGCGCGATATGCGCGAGCTGGTGCGCCTCGTCCGGTCGGTTGACGGCCGACTGATTCTCTCCGGCGATACCCGGCAACACGGCGCGGTGGCCGCCGGCGATGCGTTGCGGGCTATTGAAAGGCATGCCCATTTGCGCCCGGCGGTGCTGCGGACGATTCGCCGGCAGAATCCAAGCTTGGCCCGGTCAGATGAAGAAAGACAGTTCATCCGGGGCTACCGGGCGGCGGTCAAGGACGCTGCTGACGGCAAGATCGCTGAGTCTTATGACCGATTGGAACGGCTCGGCTGCATCCGTGAGTTGCCCGACGGGCCACGCCACGAGGCCATCGCTGGCGAGTACCTTACGGCGCTGGAGCGCGGCGAGTCCCCACTGGTTGTTGCGCAGACGTGGGACGAAGTTCATGCGGCCAACGACGCCATCCGGTCGGCCTTGCACCTGGCCGGGCGGTTGGAAGAGGGCGAATTACTGTGGGCCTACCAGCCAGTTGGTTGGACCGAGGCGGAAAAACACGATGCCCGCTATTACAAGGAAGGACAGTCCGTGTTTTTCCTCAAGGGCTATGGTCGATACGCCAAGGGCGATTTGTGCGAGGTTGCCGGAGCCGATGAGCACGGCGTCAGCCTTGTGAAGGAGGGCCGCCGGTCGACCGTCAGCTATCGTTACGCCGACCATTTTACGATGGTAAAGGCGGCAAAAATGGAGATCGCTCCCGGCGACCGGCTGCAACTCAAGGCCAACGGCCGCAGCGTCGAAGGCGAACGCCTGCACAACGGCGAACTGGTCACGGTGGCGCGTATCGACCCTGCAGGGGCCTTGGTGGTCAATGATCACCGCGGCCTGTCGAAGACGCTCGCGCCATCGCAACGGCTGTTCGTGCACGGTTATGCCGTCACGTCCTATGCCTCGCAGGGCAAGACGGTGGATTCGGTGATTTTGGCCGACGCGGGCAACCCCGCCGCCACCAATGCCCAGCAGTGGTATGTCAGCATTTCGCGTGGGCGAAGGCATGTGGTCGTGCTCACACCCGACAGAATAAAGCTCCGTGCCAGCATCCAGCATAGCGGTGAGCGCGAACTTGTGACCGAGGGCCAAAGGATGACGCCCGACCTTAACATGTCGTATCGGTGGACACAGCGAAATCGCGAGATCATCGAACTAAATCAGCAGTATCGACAAGGGCTACGAATGGATGTCCGCCAGAGCATGGGAATGCGAGTATGAACGCTAATGCACATACAGAATCCGACAGGTCGGCACGCCCTCCACGTTGCTTTGAGCAGAAGTATGGCGAACAGGCTTTCTCGCTTAGGATTTATTTCGCCAACGGCCAGCAGCGGTCATTGTCATGGCCACGTTATATTGAAACCTTTTTCGATGGAGAAAAATTGCAGATTGTATTCGCCGAATGCGAAATCACCGTCATTGGCAAAAACCTCGTCCCGGTGCTTGACGCCATTTGTGAATCGAGGCTGGAATGCCTGCGCGAACTGCCGCCTGAGTACGGCGTGCTCGCTGACGACAAGACCTTCGTGAAAAAAATTGAGGTTCGTCGCCGCGTCAGAGATGAGATATAGATTGCTGATCCATCCTTCGGATGAGGTCGCCTATGTTCTTAACTCCAGGAGGTTTTAGGCTAAACTGGAAAATGAATTTCGGGAATGCCTTCACGTCGATATTCCGAGGCGTATTTCCATCGAGCTCGTATGGGAAAGTTTCCACAGTGTCCCATCGAGAATCCCCAATGACGCTCCTTGTGACTCTATGTTCCCCGACGATAAGTTTTAAGTCAACCCGGGCAGCTAGCACTTCATGATTTCTAAAAAATAATGCGAATTTTTTTGGCGATTCATCTGTGAATGCTGCGAAGTGCTGATTGAAATACGATTCTGCTGCATCCATTGCGATGCACAGTGGGGCTTCAGATTTCTCGAATTCCCTATGAAAGAGGAATTCGCGTTTTTTTACATCTTTAAGGACAACTGTCGTCATGTTTTAGAGTCGTTACTAGTCTTTCTGAAATTCATCAACTGCTGCATGAATAACTTCGGTCAGAAGCTTCCGGTGTGGTTCCACGTCCCTTGGCGTAAGCGTGATCCATATGTGTCCACCCTCAATCCCAGCGTCTAAGTTTGCTTGCTTCGCGTTTGATAAAAAAACCTGCGGGCTGGCTACTTTAACGTTCATATACATGAATTGTTTTCTTGGGCTAAAATAAATAAAATTTCTCGGACGCGTTCCGTCGCTCAGCCCGATGTAGAATTTATTAAAAGTTAACTTCTGCGCTGGTTTTGC
>DATMNP010000091.1:0-44172 GCA_035568935.1 Opitutaceae bacterium
GCTTCGCGGGCAAGCCGGCCCGCCTCGACCCCGCAGCGAAACGCCGCGGCCATCGCGACCGGGTCGGCCGCGGCAGCGATGGCTGTATTCACCAGCACGGCATCGGCGCCCATCTCCAGCGCCGCCGCGGCGTGCGAGGGCGCGCCGAGCCCGGCGTCGATCACCACGGGCACGCGGCTTTGCGCGATGATGATTTCCAAAAATGCGCGCGACTCGAGTCCGCGGTTGCTGCCGATGGGGGCGCCGAGCGGCATCACCGCCGCCGCGCCGGCTTCCTCAAGTTGCTTGCAGAGCACCGGATCAGCGTGCACGTAGGGCAGCACGATGAAGCCGCGCTTCACGAGCTCGCGGGTGGCGATCAGCGTCTCGACCGGGTCGGGCATCAAATATTTCGGATCGGGATGAATCTCGAGTTTCAGCCAGTTGGTCTCAAGCGCCTCGCGCGCGAGTTCAGCCGCAAGCACCGCTTCCTTTGCGTCGCGCACACCCGAGGTGTTGGGCAAAAGGCGGTAGCGCTCAGGTTCGAGGTGGCCGATGATGTCGTCGGACGTCCCATCGGTGCGCACGCGGCGCAGCGCGACCGTGACCATCTGTGTGCCGGAAGCGGCGAGGCTGGCCCGCATGACTTCGCCGGAGCTGAACTTGCCGGTGCCGACGAACAAGCGGGACGAAAATTCCACGCCGGCGATGACGAGAGGTTGAGGGTTGATCATTGTTTTCGGTTCACAGTCCACGGTTTATTTGAAAATTAGCTGCAGGCTCTTGTTAATTGTTACCTGTCACTTGGGACTTTCCCTCCCACGCCACCGCGAAGGCCCGGTAATTTTCCTCAATTTTATCCTGACGAAAGAGCGCACCTGACACCGCCGCACCCGCCGCGCCAACGGCCCGGAGCGAGGGCAAATCGGCCGCTTCAACGCCGCCGATCACCCACGCAGGCAAGCCGTCGAGCCGCACAATGCAGGCAATCACACCGTCAAGACCGAGCACGGGCGAAAGCTTTTGTTTGGTGGTGGTGAAACGCAGCGGCCCCACGCCGACATAGTCGAGACAGCCGGCGGCCAGCGCATGATCGGCCTCGTCGACATTGTTCACCGTGCCGCCAATCAGGCACAACGGACCGAGACGGCGACGCGCTTCGCGCCAGTCGAGATCGAGTTTTCCGAGATGCACACCGTCAGCGCCAGCCGCGAGCGCAATGTCCACGTTGTCATTGACGATGCAAAGCGCGCCATGGGCATGACAGATGGCGACCACTTCGCGCGCGGTCGCAAGCCACGCCTCGGATGTGGCATTTTTCATCCGCAGCTGAATCCAGCGCGCACCCGCGGCGCAGAGCCGAGCCGCCTGCGCGGCGGGCATGAGCGGCAGGCCTTCTTGCGTGATGCACATCACGGGAAAATGGGTGGGATCAAGCGGCATGGGCGGGGTTTGGCCGCGAGCGGCCTTTTTCAACATCCAACGTCCAAGTCAGATGGGGCGTTGGATTTTCCACGGCTCGTTGCGAGCAATGGGCTTGATCGAACAAAGCAGAAAAAGCCGATTTAATTTCGCAAAATGCAGCGACCGGATCGTCGGCCTGCCAGACGGCGCCGAGCACGGCGACGCCGTCGAAGCCAAGGGCATGAATCTGCGGGAGACGGGCAACAGTGACACCGCCGAGCGCGAGCACGGCGGTGCGGCGCTCATTTGATGTGCGTAAATTTAGCAATGAAGACAGTTCAGTGGGTGAAAAATTATCGCTCGGGCCATGGCCCAGTTTCGAGATCGACGGAAAAACCGGGCCAAAAAACACCGAATCGTAATGCCCAAGTACGGTCCGCAGCATGGCGAGATCGTGGCAGGAGCGGCTGGTGATTTGCAGGTAGGGCGCGTTATCCTTAGCGCGCCGATTCTCCCGCATGCTCAACTCCTGAGGCGGCGGGTTAGGGATAACCCGCCCTACCCCATCATCACGCCAGTGACGCCCGCCAAGGCCGAGCGTTGCGACAAGCTCGTGGTGCTGATGCAGCACGAGGCGCGGCCGCCATTCCGCGGGCAGAGCACGCAGCCACGTTTCGAGCTGTCCCGCCGGCCAGTGCGGCTTGCGCACATGGTAGCGTTCGAGCCCGGCGGCCAGCAGCGCACCGAGCACCGCGATTTCGCGCGGATCGTCGTGCTCGGGAGATATCAAAACCAATTTCATTTCAAAATCGGAGTTGAACCACAGAGACACGAAGAACACAGAGAGCCCAATGCTCGCCGAATTTCTCTGTGTTCTCTGTGCCTCTGTGGTTCAAAGTTATCCTCCTTGGGTGGCTTGAATGACCAGCACATGGTCGGCATCGGCGAGAGTCCGCGACGGCCACTCGGCGCGCGGCACGACCGCGCCGTTGAGGGCGACAGCCACGCCTTTGCGCCCGGCGTGGCCGAGTTCATTCAGCAGCGCCAGCAGCGTCGTTGGCGCATCCAGCGGACGCGGCTGGTCGTTGACGTAGATGATAGCAACTTGAGTCGCAGTGCTCATTTTTTATCGGCGTCCACGTAGATTTCACCACCGGCTTGGCGGAACTCGTCGGCTTTCGCCTGCAAACCGGCTTCAATCACCGTTTCGCCGCCGAAGCCGTGTTCCTCGGCGTAGCGGCGCACGTCGTCGGTGATTTTCATCGAGCAGAATTGCGGGCCGCACATGGAGCAGAAGTGAGCGCTCTTGGCGCTTTCCTGCGGGAGCGTGGCGTCGTGGTATTCGCGGGCGCGCTCGGGATCGAGCGAGAGGTTGAACTGGTCCTCCCAGCGGAATTCAAAGCGGGCCTTCGAAAGTGCGTTGTCGCGATATTGCGCGGCGGGATGGCCCTTGGCGAGGTCGGCGGCGTGCGCGGCGATCTTGTAGGCGATGACGCCGGCGCGCACGTCGTCCTTGTCGGGCAGGCCGAGGTGCTCCTTCGGCGTCACGTAGCAGAGCATCGCGGTGCCGTGCCAGCCGATCATCGTGGCGCCGATGGCGCTGGTGATATGGTCGTAGCCGGGTGCGATGTCGGTCGTGAGCGGCCCGAGCGTGTAGAACGGCGCCTCGTGGCACCACGCGAGCTGCTTCTCCATGTTTTCCGGGATGAGGTGCATCGGCACGTGGCCGGGGCCCTCGCACATCACCTGCACGTCGTGCTGCCAGGCGCGCTGCGTGAGCTCGCCCTGGGTTTTCAACTCGCCGAATTGCGCGTCGTCGTTGGCATCGGCGATGGAGCCGGGGCGCAGGCCGTCGCCAATGGAGAATGACACGTCGTAGGCGGCCATGATTTCGCAGATGTCGTCCCAGTGCGTGTAGAGGAAATTTTCCTTGTGATGCGAGAGGCACCACTTGGCCATGATCGAGCCGCCGCGGCTGACAATGCCCGTCATGCGGCGCGCGGTGAGCGGGATGTAGCGCAGGAGCACGCCGGCATGGATCGTGAAATAATCCACGCCCTGCTCGGCCTGCTCGATGAGCGTGTCGCGGAAAATCTCCCACGTGAGCTCCTCGGGGCGGCCGCCGGCTTTTTCGAGCGCCTGGTAAATTGGCACGGTGCCGACGGGCACGGGGCAATTGCGCAAAATCCACTCGCGCGTCTGGTGGATGTTCTTGCCGGTGGAAAGATCCATCAGGGTGTCGCCGCCCCACTTCACCGACCAGCGCATCTTCTCGACTTCCTCGTCGATCGACGAGGCGACGGCAGAGTTGCCGATATTGGTGTTGATCTTCACCAGGAAATTCCGGCCGATGATCATCGGCTCGAGTTCGGGGTGATTGATGTTGGCCGTGATGATGGCGCGGCCACGGGCCACCTCGGAGCGCACAAACTCCGGCGTGATCTCGCGCGGGATGGCCGCGCCGAATGCCTGTCCTTGATGCTGCCGCCAGAGGGAATTGCGCGGCCCCTCGGCGGTCATCTCGAGCAAGTCGCGGGCGCGCTGCAGCTTGGCATTCTCGCGAATGGCGACGTATTCCATCTCCGGCGTGATGATCCCTTGGCGCGCATAGTGGAGTTGTGTGACACGGCGGCCGGGTTTGGCCCGGAGAATGGGATGGCCGGTGCGGTCGAAAAACTTGATGGGATTGCGGCGGCCCTCGGCCTCGGCCTGCAGGCGGTGCTTCTCCGAAAGATAGCCGTCGTCGATCGGCTGGATGTCGCGGCCGGGCGTTTCCTCGACATCGCCGCGTTCGCGGATCCACGCCGCGCGAATCGGCGGCAGCCCGCGGGTGGCGTCACCGGAAAAGTCGGCATCGCCCCACGGGCCGGCAGTGTCATAGACACGCACGGACTCGTTGGGGACCTCGGTGCCGTTGTGCAGGCGCGTGGGCGAGAGCACGATCTCGCGCATGGGCACGCGCAGGTCGGGCCGCGAACCGGCGATATACACGCGGCGCGAGCCGGGAAAAAGGCGATGGCCGGAGGAGACAGTGACCTTGGTCGCCTGTGGCGCCGCCGTAGGCGGGTAAACTTCGTTGGGCGATGACATAGAGTGGAACGTTTGAGATTTGCACCCAACATCGCCGCCGGGTCGCAAGTTCCACCGCTCATCGCGGCCAGATCCTGTTTTCCCTACGGCGTGGTCAGACGCATCAGGTTCGAAGGATTTGGCCGCTGATCGTGCGACCGTCTCAGCCCAGCGCTCCGGGCTCTCCTAAACGAGGTTGTGATACCTAGGAACCCACCCGGAAATTTTTCAACTCAAATTTAGGCGCTTTGGGGAGAAAACAAACGGATATCGTTTGCGTCCGGCAATTTGCCCAAGCTTGGCACAATTCCAGCCACCGCCGGTAAATTACTGCACGGGATGCAGAAGCATGCCGGTCGGATTTAGGGATATGCCGAGGTAATTGAGTTGTTCCGCCTTTGCTGGCGCAACCATAATGACGACTTCCGTCCAATGCCCGCCTGCAATCGGTTGTTCAATGGTTTGAGACACGGAATTGTGAGCGTCAGTCGACGAAGTCCCATAGTTAATTGAGATTGTGCCGTCAGAAATATCCGCATCGAGGGGATTGCCAATCGAGAGAGTGACCCTGAAACCATCCAGGTAAGGTTCCACGTTGACGAGGGAAATTAGAAAGCTGCCATATTCAGTCTTGGCCAACTCAAAGCCTTTTGTCGTCGCGGAAAGGGATGCAGGTTTTCCACCATCGATCTCCGTGATCTTTGCCAGCAAAAACAAGACCGCCTCCTCGTCTTTTTTCACGTCAGCCTTGAGTTGCCCCATGTCCTGACGCATTAAGATGCCTTCATCCACCAGCCTTTTGTTTCTCTCTTCAAGAGTCGCAATCCTGGCTTGGTTTGCCTTGTCGGTGCAGCCAGTGACAAGCAGGCAAAGCACAAGTAAGACGAAGTTTTTCATGGCTATTGAGGTAGAAAATTTGAGCTTCTCACGGCGACCGCATTTGAGGGTGCAGGGACACACATGGCAGCTGTAAAATGGCCAAGCAACCTCGCAACTGGAGTATTCAACAGGGGCATGTGAACAACCAAAACCCAAATAGCGCCCAACTACAAGACCACAGAGAGGATGCAGATGAATCAAAAAAGCGGGCCTGGATCCCTTCGTACAGCCTGTGCTTCCCTAACCTTACTCCTCAACCTGGCAGGGCAACAGCGCGGCGTCCTGCATGCCGTGGATGATTTTTTTGTCGGGCGGGCAACCCAACTCTTCGGTTGCCAAAAAAGCACGATTGATCAAATGTGGGAGCATGAAACTACGTGTCGTGGTCGAATACGACCCCAAGGTGGGCCGCTTCTCCGCCGTTTTCCCGGAGTTGCCGGGTTGCGCGTCGGCCGGTGACACCGAAGCCGAGGCCCTGGCCAACGCCAAGGAAGCACTCGCCCTCTGGTTCGAGCCCGACAACACCCCGCTGCCAAAAAACGCCAAACTCGTCGAGCTGACGGTCTAGCTGCGCATGGGCGAGAAATTTCCCGTTTGCACGGCTGGTGACGTAACGCGGGTGATTCGCAAGCATGGTTTCGTGCTCACCGGCCAGAAAGGTAGCCACCAGAAATGGCGCCATCCCGATGGACGCATGACCATCGTACCGATGCATGGCTCCAAGAACATCCCCATCGGCACGCTCAAAAGCATCATCGAAGGCGCCAAGCTCACGCCTGACGATTTTCGGTAGTACGCATTGCAGGGTGAGAGCACCCTGCCCACAGCAATACGCTACACATTTACTCCACCACCCGGCACGGGAGGAGCGCGGCGTCCTGCATGCCGTGGATGATTTTTTTGTCGGGCGGGCAAAACGTGGCGAGCGCACCGCTGAGCTTCGCTTTTCCGTCGATGACAAAATAATAAGGGCACAGGCGCAGGCGGCCCGCTTTCGCCACTGCTTTGGCCGGCCGGCCATCGGCTGCACCGTCGTAAACCCGGTGCTCGATGCGGCGGGGTTTTTTGTATTCCTGCAGCACGTGCAGGTTCGCCGGGGCGAGTTCGATGGCGCGCTCCACCCCAACCTGCCACTCTTCGCGCGAGCAATCGCTGCCGAGGATCACGCTGCGCGCGCCCCACGCGGTTTCGTGGAAGCCGCTGATCTTGATGATGAGGTCGCGCTCCTTCTGCGACGCCGCGCCGAGGTCGCGCCAGTCGTTGAGCGCACGGCCGCCGACCCGCGGGCCGTCGAGCACCGCGCCGGGCGGCAGCGGCGCGGGATCGATCACCCACGAGGCCGGAATGATCGCGCGCAGGAGCTTGCGCGCGTGGCCGCTGAGATTCTCGGCCCAGAAATCCTGGAGCAGGTGGTGGTGAAAAAGCGCGAGCGAAAGTTTCTCCTCCTGGAAAGGCCGCATGGGCGGCGCGATGGCGACATCGCCATTCTGCCACGCCTCAAAGAAAAACTTCGCCGTGCGGATGTTCGCGAGGTCGAACAGCTCGAAGAAGCGGTAGATGATGTCGATTTTTTCCGGGTTGCCGTCCGCATCGAAAAAGAGCGCACCGCCGAGCGGAAAGATGTTTTCTGGGCGCAGGCAGAAGACGCGCTTGCCCTGGAGCTGCAGCTCGTGCGCCAGCCACTGCATTTCCGGGCGGTAGGTCGCGGCTTCGTCGCTGACGACGAGCGCAATGAGCGGGTTGCGCTCGGCCGGGCGCAACGCGGCGAGCGAGGCGTGGAAGTTCGCGATCATCGCGTCGCCTGCGCCGAGCATCGCACTCTGGGCGCGATGCTCGGCGGTTTGAGGCGTGAGGCGTGAGGCGTGAGGCTGGGTGTCGTAAAGCCGGTTGAGAAAGGCGGTCAGGCCGATGCCACCGGGCACGGAGTCGAGTTCGGTCAGCGCGAAGCCGTCGTCGGTCAGCAGCAGGTCGGGCCGCATCACCGGGGGAAACACGCCGCGGTTTTTTGCGTCGCGCGCGTGGGCGATGAGCTCGGCGGGCTTGCCGCGATCAAGGTAGTCGGCCACCCACGGGGCGAGGAGCGGTTTGTTGCGCAGGAGATTCTTGCCCGCGACCGAACGGGAATAAAGCGTCTCGAGCGCCTGGTGATATTCGAGGCAGGCCTCACCGATGGCCTCGAGCTGCGCCACCTGCTCGGGCGTGAGCGGCCACGCATCCGGCGAAAGCTGCCAGGTCTTCGCCTCGAACATCGGCTGCGCCTCGAGCGCTGATTGGATCGTGTCGTAGGTGAGGCTCATGGAAAGACTGAAAGGCTGAAGAACTGAAGGGCTGAAAAAGACAAAAGCGAATATGTTTTCCGGGTCAGCCTTTCAGCCCTTCAGTTCTTCAGCCTTTTCCTACTCATCCATCTGGATGTCCTTGTTGCGGTGGCGCGGCTGGCCGGCCCGGAGCCACGCGTAAACGAACCGGTCAAGGTCGCCGTCGAGGACGCCCTGCGTGTCGCTCGTGCTCATGCCGGTGCGCAAGTCCTTCACCATCTGGTAGGGTTGCAGCACGTAGCTGCGGATCTGGCTGCCCCAGCCGATCTCGCCCTTGTCGCCGTAGAATTTTTCCATTTCGCTGCGCTGCTCGTCGAGTTTGCGCTCGTAGAGGCGGGCCTTGAGCACGTTCATGGCGCTGGCCCGGTTCTTGATTTGTGAGCGTTCGTTCTGGCAGACGACGACGATGCCGGTCGGCACATGCGTGACACGCACGGCGGAGTCGGTGGTGTTCACGCCCTGGCCGCCTTTGCCGGATGAACGGTAAACGTCCACGCGAATTTCGGCTTCGGGAATCTCGATCTCGATGTCGTCATCGACCTCGGCAATGACATCGACGGCACAAAACGACGTGTGCCGGCGCTTGTTCGAATCGAAGGGGCTGATGCGCACGAGGCGGTGCACGCCGCGCTCGGCCTTGGCATAGCCGTAGGCATTTTCGCCCTTGAGCACCAGCGTGGCCTTGGTGATGCCGGCCTGGTCGCCCGCCTGCACGTCCTGCACCTCGACCTCGAAATTGCGGCGCTCGGCCCAGCGGGAATACATGCGGAAAAGCATGTCGGCCCAGTCGTTGGACTCGGTGCCGCCCGCGCCGGCCTGGATGCTGAGAATGGCGTTGTTGTGATCGAAGCGTCCGCTCAGGAACGAGGAGATCTCGAGCTGGTCGAGCTCGGCGACGAGGGCGGCCACCGTGGCGTTGAGCTCCTTCGCGTAAGACTCGCGCTCGGCGTCCGAGGCGGCCTCGATCAACTCGACCATGACCTCGGCGTCGGCGAGTTTTTTCTGAAACGCGGTAAGCGGGTGGATGGCGCGCTTCAGGCCATTAAGCTTGGCGATATGCTTCTGCGCGCGCTCATTGTTGTCCCAAAAACCCGGCGCGGCCATGCCGGCCTCCATCGCCTCGATTTCACGCTGCTTTTGTTCAGCGTCAAAGAAACCTCCATAGATGGCCGGCGCGCTTCTTGATGTTTTCGATGTGGGAAAATGTCTCGGGAGAAATCATGGGAGGGAAAGGCTGAAGAACTGAATGGCTGAATGGCTGAAAGCCAAGAATAATGCGTTGTCTCAGTTGATTCCTTCAGCTTTTCAGCCCTTCAGCCGTGCAGCCCTTCGCTTTTTCCAGTCCCAATACCACGCGATCCAGATGCAGATTTCGTAAAGCAGGTAGAGCGGCACGGCCATGCAGATTTGCGTGATGACCTCGGGGGTGGTCAGCACTGCGCCGAGGATGAGGCACAGGACGATGACGTGGCGGCGGTAGTGCGCGAGCTGCCGGTGGGTGAGCACGCCGAATTTTACGAGTAGCAATACAACGATTGGAAACTGGAAGCCCAGCCCCATGCCGAAAAGAAATTTGCAGACAAAATTGATATACTCGTCGGCCCGCCAAAAAGTGGCATCGAAGCCGAGCAGTTCGGAATACTTGGTCGATGCACGCAGCGCGACGGGCAGGAGGAAAAAATAGGTCGAGAGCACGCCGAGGAGAAAAAGGAACGTGCCCCACCCCATCCACAGGTAAAGCAGGCGCCGCTCGGTCAGCTTGAGCGCGGGCAGGATGAACTGCCCCACGAAAAAAATCCAAAACGGCGCGGACAGCACCAGCGCGCCGTAAAGCGCGACGTGGAAAGCCACCATGAAAGCCTCCGTCGGGCTGAGATTGTGCAACTGCACCTGCAGGCTGTCATCGCCCTTGACGCCGGGCAAAGCCTTCAGCGTGACGACCTGCTCGTCGCCGATTTTTGCCGTATTAACCTGAAAAACCACGTGCGGCGTCGCACCCGGCGGCAGCGCGGCAAACTGGTCGCGGGAAACCACATAAGGACCCAGCTTCGTCGCCCCGAGCTGCAAAGTCACCGTCGGCTGCGGCCGGTCGAAAATATCCATGCGCCGCAGCGGATACTCGAGGATTCCGACCAGCGTGCTGTCGAGCAGCAGGCAGACGACGAGCGCAAGGCCGATGGCGATGGCCGATCGAACGAGAACCTTGCGCAGGTCGTCGAGGTGGTCCCAAAAAGATTTTTTGCCACCCAAGGCCTCCTCGGGTTCGAGTTCGATGATGTCGTCGCTCATGGCAGGATTTTACAGCTGTCGGAAAACTTTCCCTTAAAACGAACGCAACGTACCGGCGGCCTTCTCGGCCAGAAAACTGGCATAGGTTTTTTCAATGCCCTCGCGGAGGCCAAGGCGCGCCCGCCAGCCAAGGGCGGCGAGCTTCGACCCATCCATGAGCTTGCGCAGCGTGCCATCGGGTTTGGAGGCATCCCAGGCGATTTTGCCTTTGAACCCGGTCACCGCCGCGACGATTTCGGTGAGTTCCTTGATGGTAACATCGGAGCCCGTGCCGATGTTGATCCAGTCGGGTGGATTTTCGATGCCAAAGAGAAGCGCACAGGCGTCGGCAAGATCGTCCACGTGGAGGAATTCACGGCGGACCGCGCCCGTGCCCCACGCCGCGACCTCATGGCGCCCGGCTTCCTTCGCCTCATGGAATTTGCGGATGAGCGCGGGCAGCACGTGGGAGTTCTGCAGGTGATAGTTGTCACCCGGGCCGTAGAGATTTGTCGGCATCGCGGAATGGAAACGCACGCCGTATTGCTTGCGGTAATGCTGGCAGAGCTTGAGGCCGGCGATCTTCGCAATGGCATAGGCTTCGTTGGTCGGCTCAAGCGGACCCGTGAGCAGGCACTCCTCAGGCATCGGCTGCGGCGCAGCCTTCGGATAAATGCACGAGCTGCCGAGGAAGAGCAGGTGCTTCACCCCGGCCCGCCAGGCGCTGTGGACGTTGTTGGCGGCGATGGCGAGGTTGGAAAACAGGAAGTCCGCTGAATAGGTGTTATTGGCATGAATACCGCCGACCTTGGCCGCGGCGATGATGGCGGCGTCGGGCTTTTCAGACGAATAAAATGCCTCAACGGCGGCCTGCGAGGTGAGATCGAGCTCCTGGCGCGTGCGCAGCACGAGCGCGACACCCGGCTCGCGTTGGAAGCGCCGCACGAGCGCACTGCCGACCATGCCGTTGTGACCTGCGATGAAGAGTTTCATTTTTTGACCACGGATTTCACTGATTATCACGGATAAAAACACCGGATTGATCCGTGTCCATCCGTGTAATCTGTGGTTAAAAATTCAATCATGGTTTCGGCAGCTTTGCGATCTGCGCTTCGCGTTTCGCCAGCTCGAGGTCGGCCTCGACCATGATTTTCACGAGCTCCTTGAAGCGCACCTTCGGTTTCCAGCCGAGTTGCTTCTCCGCCTTGGCCGGGTTGCCGATGAGCAGCTCAACCTCGGCGGGACGCTCGTAGCGCGCGTCGTATTTGACGTATTTCTCCCAGTCGAGGCCCAGCAGGCCGAAGGTCTCCTGGCAAAACTCCTTCACGCTGTGCGTCTCGTTGGTCGCGACCACATAGTCGTCGGGATTGTCCTGCTGGAGCATGAGCCACATCATCTCGACGTATTCCTTGGCGTAGCCCCAGTCGCGCTGCGCATCCACGTTGCCGAGGTAGAGCGAGTTTTGCAGGCCCAGCTTGATGCGCGTGGCGGCGCGGGTGATTTTGCGGGTGACAAACGTCTCGCCGCGGCGGGGCGACTCATGGTTGAAAAGGATGCCGTTGCTCGCATGGAGGTGGTAGCTCTCGCGGTAATTCACGGTGAGCCAGTAGGCGTAGACCTTCGCGCAGCCATATGGCGACCGCGGCCAAAAAGGCGTCACCTCCGTCTGCGGCACGTGTTGCACCTTGCCGAACATTTCGGACGACGAGGCCTGGTAGTAGCGGACTTTTTTCACGAGCCCGGCCTCGCGGATCGCCTCGAGGATGCGCAGCGCGCCGAGGCCGTCGACGTCGCCGGTGTATTCCGGGATGTCGAACGACACCCGCACGTGCGACTGCGCGCCGAGGTTGTAGATTTCGTCGGGCTGCAGCTCATAGAGCAGTTTCACCATCTGCACGGAATCGGCGAGATCGCCATAATGCAGGAAAAGGCGCACGCCATTGACGTGCGGGTCGCTGTAGAGGTGGTCGATGCGGCTGGTGTTAAACGTCGAGGCGCGGCGGATGACGCCATGCACCTCATAACCTTTTTCGAGCAACAGCTCGGCCAGATACGAACCGTCCTGGCCAGTGATACCTGTGACAAGGGCTTTCTTCATGAAAATATCAAGTTACCGTGAATGGTGGGCGGGCGGCGCGCAAGCCCAGCAGGTTGTTGAAAAACTATGCAGGCCGACGCAACACACGATTTGGGCCGCGAGCAAGGCTTGAGCTGCCGGTGCAATGCCTGAAAGGCCTTGCTCGGCAGCTCTAACGCAGCCGTTCGACAGGCTCAAGGTCCCGAGCAATGTCGAGGGACTCCCGACCCAAAGCGGTGTTGCCCTCCGGGTTGCGCCAGAAAGCGCTGTCCGCAAGGCGGCTCAGCAGAGTTTTCAACAGCCTGTTAGGCGCTTGTGCCGCGACGAATTCACACGCTACCTTCGCTTCATGCACGTCACGCTCCTTACCGCACAGTCGCTCGACGGTTTCATCACGCGGCACGATGCACCGGGCAGCGGCTTTGCGTCACCCGAGGATCAGAGGCATTTCCACGCGGCACTGGTGGGCTTTGACTGCAGCGTGATGGGCGGCGTGACTTATCGGGGTGCGCGCGACCTGATCTGCACCCAGCCCATGGCGCAGCGCCTCCGCGTGGTGCTGACGCGCACGCCCGCCGACTATGTCGCGGAAGCGCGGCCCGGCTTGCTGGAATTCACCGACGACCCACCGGGAAAAGTCATCGCCGGCCTGCGCACCCGCGGCTTCGCGCGCTGCGTGCTGCTGGGCGGAGCACAGGTGCACGGTTTGTTTTTTGTGGCCGGGCTGGTGGATGAAATCTGGCTGACCGTTGAACCGGTGCTTTTCGGCGGCGGCACGCCGCTGCTGGCGGCCCGCGTCGACGTGCGGCTGGAATTGCTCGCATCGGAAAAACTCAATGCCACCGGCACGCTGCTGCTGCGCTATCGCGTGGTGCGGTAGGAATCACCTTCGTACCAGCCGGCGCGCGCGGCGAAACACCGCCCCCGACGCCGGCCAGGTCTCCCGCGCACCATAGCGCAGCCGCTGCAGCTCGGCCCGCACTCCCGTCAGATCGGCGTTGGTCTCGGTCCGCAATCCGCGGTTTGCGATCCGTTTGAGCAGCCGCCCCGCCTCGCGCCGGATGGGATCGACCCGCCTGGTCGCGCCCAAGCGCCAATGCAATCGCCACCGCGCTCTCCGCGCCGCCACCAGCACCACCACCACCCCGGCCGCCAAGGCAAAAGTTTTCGCCGCGCGTCGCCCGTTCCATGGCGCGCTCAGCCAGGCGCGCACTTCCGCCACAATGCGACCGGCCACCGCACTCAGGCGCAGACCGATCTGCTGCGTCGCGTTTTTCATTGAAAGCAGCGTCTCGCGCTGGCTGCGCTGGTCAAAGTTTACGATGTGCCGGTACCATAGTATCCGCAGGCTGTCGAAGCGTGCCGCCCAGCTCCGGGCCGACGCCCGGTGCGCCAAAGGTTCGGCCAGCGCCACCGCGCCACCGACTGCGCCCGTCGCACCCGGCGTCGGATCCACGCGCTGCCACGCGTGCGCGGTGTCATCGTAAACCTCGCACCACGCATGCGCGTCGCTGTTGCGCACCATGAGGTAATTCTCGAACCCGTTCCAATCGCCGCCTTCGAAACCCGCCACCACCCGCGCCGGATGATTGGCCGCACGCTCCAGCATCACCAGCGCGCCCGCGAACAGCTCGCAATGCCCCGGCGCAGGCGAGCCCAGCCAGCGCACCAGCGGATCATCCGCGCCCGGTGGCAGCTGCATCTGCAAGGCATAACCATGTCGCTGCGCCAGCCACGCGGTCGCACGCCGTGCAAATTCCACTGCGCCCAAGTGGGCTCCACCATCGATTTCGCCGGCAAATTTTCTCAGCGCCGCCCGGTCGCTCTCGCTCATTGGCCCCAGGCTGCGCACTCCCATTCCGGGTGTCGCAGCTGGTAGGGTGGCCACAATGCGCATGCCCGTGACGCGATACGCCACCAGCGTCGCCGGATCGCTGCGCAGTGCCACCACCCGCGTCGTCGGGTTCATGCGCAGATCTGTCCGCACCCCCAGATGCAACGCGGCAAACCCGCCCACCAGCGGCAGGTAGCGGCTCACGCCCGGTTCCAGATAAAACGTCCATGCACCGGCCCCGCCGTCTCTTTCATTGCCCAACAAAAAACTTTCGTTGAAAAAAATCTCGTCCTGATCACGCAGCACCGCCGAAGCGCGGAACTCGCCGTTGTGATACTCGTCGAGCACGATCATCCGCCAGTAAAGCTCCGCCGGCAGTTTCGCCGGGTCGGGCACTTCCACCCGCAACGCCACGCTGGTGTCCAGGGTGATGTCCGTCACGTCACCAAAGCGGATCGTGTCGGAAAATCCCGAGCGGGTATGCCGCGTGATCAGCCGGTCGAGAAACAAACTGTTCGCCAGCTCGAAGCGCGGAAACGTCAGGAACAGCAGCGCCGATACGCCCACCACGCCCAGAAACAACGCCGTGCCCAGCGCCGCCACGCGCCAGTCCATCACCGCGCGCAGCCGGGTGAACAACAGCCGCCACCGCACCCGCGTCCAGGCCGGCAGGCTTTCCGGCTGTCCTTTTTCAGCAATTTTTCCGGCCGCCCCCTTCGCCTCGACCAGCGTGATGACCAGCATAAACACCAGCGCACACGCCGTGAAGGCCAGGATCTGCGCCGCAAACGCCAATGACACCGTCACCACGCCGGCCACCACAATCAGCAGCAGCCCCAGCACAATGAGCTGCAAATCGTCGCGCCTCTTGCGCAAACTTGTGCCACGATAAATCAACAGCAGCAAAGTCACTCGGACGAACGCCGGCAGCACCTCCCCCGTGAGGTAAAGATCGCCGGCAAAAAAGAGCACGACGGCCGGAAACACCAGCCAGTGCGCCCAGGCCGGCCAGCGCGCCGCCCAATCCGGCCGCAGCAGCATCAGCGGCACCAGCCCCGTCACCGCCAGCATCAGCGGCCACGCATTGACCTCGAGATACGGCACCGACCAGGCCGACAGCAGCGCGAGCGCGCCGCCCAGCAGCCACTTGAGCTGGTGCAGCTCGTCGAGGTTAAGCTGCGGCCGTTTTTTTCCCATCGACATAGGCCGCCACTCCCCGCGCCCCGTCCGGCGCGAACGTGATGTTATTATGGCGCTCGAGCAGCGCCGCGTTTCCGGCTTCTGGCCTCCGGCTCTCAGCTCTCAACTCTCGACTCTCGACTGCTTCCACCAGCTCCACCACCGCGAGTGTGTTCATGAGTTCCTCCAGGTCGCGCACTCCGCGCACGGCCACCGGAGGTTCGTCGTTCACCGCTGCGCACAACAGCTTGCCCGCGCGGAACAAATCCTCCGCCAGCGTCGCCGCGAAACTCACAAGTAGCTCGAATTGTTCCGCCCGCGTCCACACCTCCACCGGCGTGCGCAGCCACAGCGTGAAACCCTCTCCGCTCTCCGCGGCAAACTGCCGCACCACCAGCTTGCCCAGCCGCGCGCTCGCCTTCCAATGGATCAGACGGTGCGAATCGCCCGACTCATAGTGGCGCAACGCCAGCAAATCCGCGCTGCTGCCCACGCGTGCGACGTTTTTTCCGGCCTGTTGCCGCCGCGCCACCGCTGCGCCCCAGCCCCGATACTCGACGGGCGCCGGCCACACCACGACCTCGCGCCGCAATCCTCCGCCTAGGGTTTTTCGCAAAAACCCAAACGGAAACAACGACCCCACCCCGGACAACTCCAGCCGCAGCACACCGCGTCGCGCCGGCCGGAAAATCCACTCCAAGCGCGCCTCTTCGCCCGCATCGAGCCGGTCGCGCAAAAACAGCCTCGCCCTTGTCTCCGCCTTGTCCACCGCCGCCAGGATCTCGCGCACGGATTTTTTTTCGCCCGGCTCTGAATAGGCCTGTCCTGAGCCCGCCGAATGGGTCCGATCAGTCCCATCGGACCTATCCACCGCCCGCAGGTCAAACCACAGCCCGTAGGTCGGCAAAAATTTCTTTGCACTGCACAACTCCAGCGCCATCGCCGCATCGCGCCCCACGCGCAAGGCCGGTCCCGTCGCCAGCCGCCAGCGCAGGCCGGAAAAATTCAGCCACGACAGCACGCCGCTCAGGATCAAGCAGGAGAGCAGCAGCGACAGCGCGATAAAGAGGATGTTGTTTCCCGTGTTGTAGGCGGCCGAACCGATGCCCAGCGACAAGGCGATGAGCAACAGGCCCGGCACCGTCGGCGCAATGCTTTCCGGGCGGGCCGGGAAAACCAGCGACCACAGCAGCTTGCTCCATTTGAAATCGCGCCACCACCGCACGGACGAGCCCGGCCCGCCCCAATCCGCGGCCAGGACTGCGCTCTTCGCAGTCCTGGCCGCGGATTGGGAATTTGATATCCGGGATTTCAAATTTGAGATGCGCAAGCGCGCCGCGCTCAGACCGGCGCCGGAATCGCAGACAAAATCCGCTTGAGCGTGGCCACCACCGTGCGACGCTCCTCCAGCGCATCGCCGGCCGGCCGGGCCAGCGCCAGCCGGTGCGCGCACACCGGCGCGGTCATTTCGGCCACATCTTCCGGCACCACGAAGTCGCGGCCCTGCACCAGCGCGCGCGCCTGCGCTGCACATCTCAGCGCCAGCCCGCCGCGCACGCTGATGCCCGCCCTGAACTCCGCTTCCGTCCGGGTGGCCGCGACGATTTTTAGAATGAATTCCAGCACGCTGTCCTCCACGAACACCTGCCGCGCCAGCGCCTGCAGCTTGATCACATCGCCACGCGTCACGACCGGGTTGATCTCGATCGCGTCGTAGCCCAGGCTGGCCGTGCGTAAAATATCCAATTCGTCCGCACTCTGCGGATAGCCCATCTGCAGCCGCATGAGAAAGCGGTCGGTCTGGCTCTCCGGCAGCGGAAACGTCCCCTCGTAATCGACCGGGTTCTGCGTGGCAAAAACCATGAACGGTGCACCGACTGCATGCGTCTGGCCATCGACCGTCACCTTGCCGCGATCCATCACTTCCAAGAGCGCCGACTGCGTCTTCGGCGTGGCGCGGTTGATTTCGTCGGCGAGCACGATGCTGGCAAAGACCGGCCCGCGCTTGAACACGAATTCCTTCACCGTCTCGTCGTAGATCGCCACGCCCGTCACGTCGCTCGGCAGCAAATCGCTCGTAAACTGGATGCGGGCGAACGTGCAGTCCATCGAGCGCGCCAGAGCGTAGGCCAGGGTCGTCTTGCCGAGGCCGGGCAAATCCTCGATCAGCAAATGCCCGCCTGCCGCCAGGCACACCAACACCTGCCCGATGACATCGTCCTTGCCCTTGATCGTGCGGCGCAGGTTGGCCCGCAGCCGGTCAAACATCTGCTTCGCCTCGGAAATCTGCGCGGCCTGGACAAAGTCGCTCATGGGTTCAACAGGATGTACCCATCGCTCGTCGTGGCAAATTTTTAAGGCGAAATTTAACCACGGACTACATCCTCCTTCGCTCCATGGAGCGAAGGAGGATGTAGTCCGTGGTTAAATAATCACAGCAGCTTGATCAGTGCGGAAAAATCCTCGTCGGCCCCGCCGCGTTCCTCCGCCTGCCGCAGCCGTTCGCGCAGCGCCTCGAGCAGCGGCATCGCGTTTGCGCGCCCTGAGCCTGCCGAATGGGCCTGGACCATCGCCGTGGCCAAGCGCATGTCCTTATGCATGTGCTTCACCGAAAATTGCGGTGAGAAATCGCCCGTGCGCAGCTTCGGCTCCTTGAGCTTGACCAAGGCCGAGTAGCCGACGTTTTTCTCCAACACGCGGAAAAACATATCGTCGCCGACGCCCGCACGCCGCGCGATGGTCAGCGCCTCGGCCAGCCATTCCATCTGCGCCAGGATATTCAGGTTCAGCGCCAGCTTGACCGAGGCCGCCTGCACGCCTGTGCCGACGTGAAAGCGATGGGCCGAGATCCGCGACAGCAGCGGCTCCACCTCCGCGACCAGCCCCGCATCGCCGCCAAGGAAAAACACCGTCTGCCGGCTCTCCGCCGCGGGTTTGCTGCCCGTAAACGGCGCCTCGAGGTAGCGCGCGCCGCGCGCCGTCACCTGCGCGGAAAATCTTTCGCTGCTGGCCGGGTCGATCGTGCTCGATTGCATCACAATCTTGCCCGGTCCGAGCCGCGGCAGGATTTTTTCCAGGATGCCCTCCACCGCCGGCGGGTCGGCCACGACGATCTGCACCACGTCCGCCGCCGCAACCACTTCCTCGGGCGAGTTTTTCCACGCCGGCATCTCCGGCTGCGGCGTGCGGTTCCAGCAGCCGGCCAGCAGCCCGTCGGCTGCGTAATTTCGTGCCCAAGCTCCGCCGATGATGCCCAGCCCGATGACGCCGATGGTTTTGTTCATGTCAAAAGCCTATGTGGAACTCAGGAAATCAGGAATGGCAAATCCTCGATCAAGTTATTCCACCTTCCCTGTTTTCCTGAGTTCCACATCGAAAGTTCCTCACGCGAGAATTTCCAGCAGCCGCGCAAACAACCGGTTCACTTTTTCCTGGTTCGCCTGCACGAGGTCGCGGAATTTCTCGAAATCGACATCCGTGCCGCCGATGCCATTCGCATAGTTGTCGACCATCGCGAGCAAATTGTAGCGCAGGCCGGCCTCGCGGCACAGATCGGCCTCGTGGGCCGCGGTCATGCCGACGACGTCGCCCCAACTCTTGACGATCTGGATTTCCGCCTTGGTCTCGAAGCGCGGCCCGCGCGTCTGCACATAGGTTTTTCCCGGCTGCACCGCAAATTCCGGCGCGAGCTTCGCCACCAGCAGCGGGATCAAATTGCCCTCGATGCCGGGCGCACCACCCTTCAATTCGTCGTCGAAAAACGTCTGCGGCCCGTCCTGCAAACAGACGTAATCGCTGCACGAAACGAGCGTGCCCGGCGGCAGACCGGGCTTGAGCGAGCCCACGGAGTTGAGCACCACGACATCGGCAAAGCCAAGGTCGGCCAGGGCGCGGATGTTTGCACGGTGGTTGATGCGGTGCGGCGGCAGCGGTGCGGCCGGGCCATGGCGGTTGACGAGCACGAAATCACCGTGCGTCCGGCAAACCACCGCGCCATGGCGCGTTTCGACCGTGCGCGTCGCCCACGCCGCAAACAAGTCCGACCGGGCAATGCTCGTCCCGCTGATGAAGGCGACTTTCATGGGGAAGCCAATGGTTCTGGTTTCCCTGATCCGATCACCGCCCACCGAAAACTTTTTCCATCCGTTCCGCCAGCTCCACGTCCCTGGCCGTGACTTTGCCCCCGGCATCGTGCGTGTTAAGCCGCACGGTCACGCGGTTATAGACGTTGGTCCACTCCGGGTGATGGTTCATCGCCTCGGCCTCGAAGGCCGCGCGCACCATGAAGCCCATGGCCTCGCGAAAGGTTTTGCATTGAAAGGTCTTTGCAAGTGCATTGCGCCTGAAAGCCCAACCTGGAAGGTCTGCGAGCGCGGCTTGGATTTTCGCCGATGAGAGGGGTTTGGCCATTGTTTAACTTTTGTCCGCCCTTCACCCTTGTCAAACTCCGCACGAGCTTACTAAATCCGCGCGAACTTACCATGTCATCTTTTCCCAGTCGCGCCGAAGCCCGCGACGACAACGACGCCAAAGGCGGCCCAATTTCAGACAAAGTGGACACTCCGGCAAAAATTCCCACCCATATTGCCATCATCATGGACGGCAATGGCCGCTGGGCCCGCCAGCGCCGGCTGCCGCGCATCGAAGGCCACCGCCGCGGTGTCGAGACCGTCCGCGAAATCGTGGATGCCGCCCGCGAACTCGGCGTCCGCTACATCACACTCTACGCGTTTTCAGCCGAAAACTGGCACCGCCCCGCGGCGGAAGTCGGCGCGCTCATGCACTTGCTCGAGTTTTTTTTGAAGCGGGAAATCAAGAACCTGGTCAAAGACCGGGTGCGCCTGCGCACCATCGGGCGCACGCATGAGCTGCCGGGGCCGGTCCAGACACAGCTCCAGCGCGCGCTCGACGCCACCGCCCACTTCACCGACTACACGCTCGTCCTCGCGCTCAACTACGGCTCGCGCACAGAGATGGTCGACGCCGCCCGCGCCTACGCCGCCGCCGTCGCCGCCGGCCATGAAAAGCTGAATGACTCCTCCTGGACCACTTTCAGCCGTTACCTCTACACGGCGGACCTGCCCGACCCCGATCTCGTCATCCGGACCTCAGGCGAAATGCGCGTGAGTAATTTCCTGCTCCTGCAAAGCGCCTACGCCGAGTTTATCTTCACCCCCGTGCTCTGGCCCGACTTCACCAAAGCCCATCTTGTCGAGGCCATCGCCTCCTTTGCGCAGCGCGAGCGGCGCTTCGGGCTTACGAGCGAACAGGTCAAGACCCCGCCCGCGGCAAAATAGAAGCCGTCGCAAAATTCCAGTGCTGCAACGCATCCTTAGCACCATCCTTCTCTGGGTTGTGGCCATCGCCACCCTCCATTATTTGGGTCCGCCGGGCGGCGTCTGGTTAATCACCCTCCTCGCCTGCGCCACGCAGTATGAATTCTACCGGATGCTCAAACGCACCGGCCTCGATCCCTTCGACCGCCTCGGCCTCATGACTGGCGCCATCGTCGTGCTGGCGCCTTATTATCTGGAGCGCCTTTCCCTCTCCATCCAGACAACCGATGTGCTCGCGGGCGCGGTGGTGCTTTTTGCCTTGCGCATCCTCGGCGAACGCGAACCGCACAACCGCATGGAGACGCTCGCCGCCACGCTCTTCGGCGTGCTCTACGTGCCGTTCATGCTGCAGTTTCTCACCCGCACCATTGTCCTGTATGACGACAAGTACGTCGGCCTCGCCCTCGGCCTCTGGCTCGTGGCCGTGGCCAAGTTCTGCGACGTCGGCGCTCTCCTCACCGGCCTCGCCTTCGGCCGCCACAAGATGGCCCCCAACATCAGCCCGAAAAAAACGTGGGAGGGCGCCGCCGGCGGCGTCGCCGTCTCCGCCGGCATCGGTGCGCTGCTCGCCTCGCTCGGCCGTTCAGGGCGGTTTGGCGGCCCGTATTTTCCCGGCGACTTCACGCCGCTGCGCGCCGCGCTCATGGCCATGCCCATCGCCGCCGCCTCCATCACTTCCGACCTCGTCGAGTCCATCATCAAGCGCCGCGCCGAGGTCAAGGACACCGGCCAGCTCATCCCCGGCATCGGCGGGGCCTTCGACCTCACCGACAGCCTGATCCTCGCCGCGCCCATCGGTTATTTTCTTTTTTACTTTTGTCTCGCCCCCGACGGCCAGTAGCGTGCCCGTTCCCGTGACAAAAGCTTCCTCCAAAAAACGCGTCGTCCTGCTCGGCGCCACCGGCTCCATCGGCCAGAACGCCCTGCGGGTGATCGCCGCGCACCGCGACAAGCTCGAACTCGTCGCCATCGCGGCCTCACGCAATGCGGAGCCGCTCGCGCGCATCGCCCGCGATTTCGCCGTGCGCCACGTCGCGCTCTTCGATGACGCCGCGTACACCCGGGCCCGCGAAAAAAACTTGTTCCCCCCCGGCACGCAGCTCCGCGGCGGTGCCAGCAGCCTCGTGGAGCTAGCGCAGCTGCCCGAGGCGGACATCGTGCTCGTCGCCGTGGTCGGCACCGCCGGTCTGCAGCCCGCGCTCGCCGCGATCGCCGCAAAAAAAGACCTCGCCCTCGCCAGCAAGGAAATCCTCGTCCTCGCCGGCAAGTTCGTCATGGCCGCGGCCCGGGCCAGCGGCTCGCGCCTGCTGCCCGTGGACAGCGAGCATAACGCCGTTTTCCAGTGCCTGGCCGGGCACGACGCGGCCACCTGTGGCGAGCCTTGCCGAGCCGACGTGGCCCGCGTCACCCTCACTGCGAGCGGGGGCGCCTTCCGCGACCTGCCCGCCAGCGCGCTCGCGCACGTCACTGTCGCCGACGCGCTCAAGCATCCCAACTGGTCGATGGGGCCGAAAATCACCGTCGATTCCGCCACGCTCGCCAACAAAGGCCTCGAGCTCATCGAGGCGCAGTGGCTCTTCGGGCTGCGGCCCGCGCAACTCCAGGCCGTGATGCACCCGCAGAGCATCGTGCACTGCCTCGTCGAGTTTGCCGACGGTACCATGCTCGCCCAGCTCGCCCCGCCCTCGATGACCTTCCCGATCCAACATGCGCTGCTGTTTCCCGAGCGCGCTCCCGGGGTGGATGCGCCGGTCGATCTGCAAAAACTTTTCTCGCTCGAGTTCCGCCCCCTGGATGAAACGCGCTACCCCTGCCTGCGCCTCGCCCGAGAAACCATGGAGTCGGGCGGCGGAGCGTCCGCCATTTTCAATGCCGCCAACGAAGTGGCGGTCGCCGCTTTCCTCGCCGGCCGCGCGTCGTTCCTTGCCATTCCGCGAATTATTGAACAAACTTTGCAAAACGTCGCAAACTTTGAACCTGCCGACCTCGCCGCAGTCCTAGCCTTGGATGCCGACGCCCGCCGCATCGCCACCAGCTTGCTGCCAGCCTCGACCCGATCCCCATGTTAACCGACCTTCTGCACGCACTCGCCAGCAACACCTGGGCCTGGTTCCTCGTCGTGCTGTTTTTTGGCGGCTCGATTTTCGTGCACGAGCTCGGCCATTTTCTGGCGGCGCGCTGGCGCGGCGCCCGCGTCGAGCGCTTCTCCATCGGTTTCGGGCCGAAAATCTTCTCCTGGTACCGCAACGGTGTCGAATACCGGGTCTCGTGGATCCCCCTTGGCGGTTATGTGCTCCTGCCGCAGCTCGCCGACTTGGGCGCGCTCGAGGGCAAAAGCACCGCGGATGTGGCTAAGCTCCCGCCCATCAGTTACACGAGCAAAGTCATCATCTTCCTCGCCGGCGCGGTCTTCAATATTCTCTTCGCCTTTGCCCTCGCCTGTGTGGTCTGGCTTCACGGCCAGCCCACGAGCAGCGAAGAAGTCACCACGCGCATCGGTTACGTCTCTCAGACAGTCGACGATGGGACAAAAGCCCCCAGCCCCGCTTCGCTCGCCGGCCTGCGCATCGGCGACACCATCTTCGCCATCGATGGCCAGAAAGTCACCAGTTGGTCGGACCTCACCCAGACACTCATCATGAGCAGTGGCCGCGGTTCCAACGGGCAGCCACAAAACGTTTTTACCATCCTGCGCAACGGCCAGACGCTCACCGTCACGCTGCACCCGCGCCTTTCAGGCGACGAACAAATCCGCCGGGTTGGCATTTCTCCCGCCTATGACCTCATCGTTCTCACTGCACCGGAAAACTCGCCCGGCCAACGCATCGGCCTGAAGCCGAAGGATCAGATTCTCAGTCTCGACACCACCCCCGTGCTGAATCTTTCCGCCTGGCAGGATTACCTTGCCACGCACGCCAGCCAGAACATTGCCATAAAAATTCTCCGCGATAAAGCCGAACTCACCCTGACCCTGCCTCCGCGCACCGAGGCCAAGAATCCGGCCGACCTCGGGTTGGACTTCACCACCAGCTCCCGCCTCACCCATCCAAATCCCGTCACCCAGGTGGCCGACAATATCATGATGACCTTCCGCACGCTGTGGAGCCTGCTCAACCCGCATTCCGACATTGGTCTTTCCAAGCTCAGCAGCGTGGTCGGAATCGTGCACATCTTCCACTCCGCCGCTGAAGCCGGGCTGCTCGCCGTGGCCATGTTCACGATCCTCATCAACGTGAATCTTGCCATCGTCAACCTGCTCCCCGTTCCCGTGCTCGATGGCGGCCAGATTGTTTTTGCCACCATCGCCAAACTCCGCGGCCGCGCACTACCGATCAACATCGTCGCCGCCACCCAGGGAGTCTTTCTTGTCCTGCTCCTGTCGATGATTCTTTACGTGAACATCTTTGACGTCCGCCGCTGGGTCAGGGACGCCAGGGAAGAAAAAGCCGCGGCGACCACCGCGGCGCAGACGGGCAAATAACCGCGACGTCTTGCCTTGGCCATTATCACGGTCATTGATCATTTTCCGCCATGAGCTACTGCGCATCACGTTTCCGCACCATCCGCCGGCCAAGCGTCGAGGTGAAGGTCGGCGCCGTTGGCGTCGGCGGTAATAATCCCCTGCGCCTGCAGTCGATGACGACAAGCGACACCCAGGATATCGAGGCGACGGTCAAACAGTCCGTCGCGCTTGCCGAAGTCGGCTGTGAAATCGTCCGCATCACCGCGCCCAACCCCGCCGCCGCCCGGTGCCTGCGCGAAATCCGCCAGAAGATTTCCGCCGCCGGCTTCGCCCACGTGCCGCTCGTGGCCGACATCCATTTCCTGCCGCAGGCCGCGATGGAGGCGGTCGAGCACGTGGAAAAAGTCCGCGTCAACCCCGGCAACTACGCCGACAAGAAGAAGTTCAACGTCCGCGAATACTCCGACGCCGACTACGAGCGCGAGCTGCAACGCCTGCACGACGCGTTCTCGCCGCTGGTCAAGCGCGCGAAGGAACTCGGCCGCGCGCTGCGCATCGGCACCAACCACGGCTCGCTCTCCGACCGCGTCATGAATCGCTACGGCGATACCCCCCTTGGCATGGTCGAAAGCGCCCTCGAGTTCGTGCGCATCTGCGAAACGCACGGCTTCCACGACATCATCCTCTCGATGAAGGCGAGCAACCCGAAGGTCATGATCCAGGCCTACCGCCTGCTCGCCTCGCGCATGGACACCGCCCACCGGCCCTACCCGCTGCACCTCGGCGTGACCGAGGCCGGCGACGGCGAGGACGGCCGCATCAAAAGCGCCATCGGCATCGGCTCCCTCCTGCTCGACGGCCTCGGCGACACCATCCGCGTCTCGCTCACCGAGGACAGCGTTTATGAAATTCCCGTCGCCCGCGCCATCGCCGACAAAGCGATGACCCTCTGGCACGAAGCGCCACAAGGAATGACGAATTCCGAATCCCGAAAGACGAATGATTCCGGCCAGTCCTCCATTCGCCATTCGTCATTCGTCACTGGTCATTCTGGCGCAGGCCAGCACGATTCCGTTGATCCCTTCCAATTCACCCGCCGCGAAACAGTCGCGCTGCAACTTGGCGAGGCCTGCGCCATCGGCCCCGAGCAGCCGCCCCGCGTCATCGTGCGCGCCTCCCTCGCCGAACTGGCCGATCCGTCATCCGCCGTCCACAGCCAGAAATTAAAGGACACGCCGATCGAGGGCGTGCTCGTGCCCATTGCCACCACGGCCGACCTCGCGTCGGTTGGCGCGAGCCTGGATCCGGCCACAACTTCGCCCGCCTTTGTCGTGCTCGAACTCGCAGCTGCGATTACGCCCGCCGATTTAAAAGCGAAAATCGAAACCTCAAAAATTCCCCTCGTCCTGCTCCGCCGCTTCACCGCTGGCGACAGCACAATTCTGCACGATTTCGCCGTCTTCGTCCGCGGCAGCGGCCATGTGCTCGCCTGCGACATCGTGCCCGGGGATTTTCCATCCTTGGCCGCCGCGCTGCGCCAGCTCGGCGACACGAATACGATCTTCACGCTTTCGTCGCGCACTGCCTCGGCTACGCATGCCGTCGGCGCCTACCGCCAGCTCGCCGAGGAATTGCGCCAGATCGGCTCGCGCGCGCCGATCTGGATTCGCAACACGCCGGCCACCGCCATGCAGGGCGACAACAGTTTTCTCTCGAAACTCCTTGAGGCCAGCTTTCTCACCGGCGGCCTGCTCTGCGACGGCCTCGGCGACCTCGTCAGCATCGAGACCGAGGCCGACGTCACACGCTCGACCAAGCTCGCCTACAACGTCCTGCAAGGCGCCGGCGCGCGCAGTTCGAAGACTGAATTCGTCGCCTGCCCCTCATGCGGCCGCACACTCTTCGACCTGCAGACAACCACCCAGCGCATCCGCGAAAGAACCGGCCACCTCAAGGGCGTGAAAATCGCGATCATGGGCTGCATCGTCAACGGCCCCGGGGAGATGGCCGACGCCGATTTCGGCTACGTCGGCGGCGCCCCTGGAAAAATCAATCTCTACGTCGGCAAGCAGTGCGTGCAGTACAACCTCCCCCAAACCGGGGCCGACGATCGCCTCATCGCGCTCATCAAGGAGCACGGAAAATGGGCCGACCCCGCACCGGCGCTGGCGCCCCAGTAACCCCTGTGCCTCCTCTGAAAAACGTATTGCCTTCATCACTACATTTTTGCCTGAAAGTGACGAAGGATTCCATGCCACTGGACGCAACATAAAAAACGAAAAAGTTATGCTCAGTCCGTCTGTGAATAAGTTGAGAGAAAGTTGCTCTTGAAATGCGATTTTGCTTTCATGTTACTTCGCATCCGCGTCTGCTTTTCCGCGCCTCTCGGCTGTTCTTTCTCATGTCAGTTGTGTCCCGTCCATTAGCCCCACAGGGAGTTGTTACCTTAGTCATTGGTCACCAGTATATTATAAATCATTCAGTATTATGCCATCAATTTGCGTGACCAGAACCGGCTTTTTTTCTCCACTTCAGCGCATGGACGCCCGATCGACCGACGTGTCAGGAGCCCGCCGATAGGCCGATGTGAATAAAATCAACACTTAGCGCTTTCC
The DNA here is from genome assembly GCA_035568935.1 of Opitutaceae bacterium. Classification (GTDB taxonomy): domain Bacteria; phylum Verrucomicrobiota; class Verrucomicrobiia; order Opitutales; family Opitutaceae; genus DASRHD01. The sequence continues at coordinate 26,422 of DATMNP010000091.1, forward strand.
CATGCCATCACTTTCGTTGTCTCCCAGCCTATGGGAAACGGTCAAATGCGACTTTAAAAGCCTGTTTCCGGAAGATGTCTTCCAGATGTGGTTTGAGCCCATCCTGTGCCTCGAAGCCACGGAGGATGCGATCACCCTCGGCGTGCCCAACGACTTCGCGGCAATCTGGATTCACGACAACTACCTCGACCTCATCACCCAGCGCCTTCGCCTCAACGCCGGCCGTTTGGTCAATGTCACGCTGAAGCGCACCGATGCCTCCCGGACGCCTAAAAGCGCCCCTCATCATCACGCGCCGCACAGTCCCGCGACCGATTCGACGCGCGCCAAGCCCGCGGCCCGCCGCGCCCTGCGCTACGACGAACGCAGCGGCGCCTTCAGCGGCACGCTCAACCCGCGCAACACGTTCGAAAACTTCGTCGTTGGCTCCAACAACCAGATGGCCCACGCGGCTTCCCTCGCCGTCGCCCAGTCCCCGGCCCAAGCCTACAATCCACTCTTCATCTATGGCGACACCGGCCTCGGCAAAACCCATCTCATGCATGCCATCGGGCATTGCATTTTGCGCAATAACCCCGACGCCAGGGTTGCCTACCTCTCCACTGAAAAATTTACCAATGAGTTCATCCAGGGCCTGCAGGAGAACAGCCTGACCAAGTTCCGCCAGCGCTACCGCCATGTGGATGTGCTGCTCCTCGACGATGTGCAGTTCCTCGCCGGCAAGGAACGCATCCAGGAGGAATTTTTCCACACTTTTAACGATCTCTTCGAGTCCAGCAAACAAATCGTCCTCTCCAGCGACCGCCGCGCCAGCGAAATCCAGAAACTCGAGTCGCGCCTCGTCTCCCGCTTCGAGTGGGGCCTGCCCGCCGACATCCAGCCGCCGGACTTCGAAACCCGCCTCGCCATTCTCCGCACCAAGGCCGCCAGCATCAAGTTCGACCTCTCCGCGCCCATCGCCAACTTCATCGCGCAGCACATCTCCAAGAACATCCGCCGCCTCGAAGGCGCCCTGATCAAAGTCGCCAGCTACTCCACCCTCACGAACAAGCCTCTCGATCTCGCGACCGTCGAAATGTTGCTCCAGGACGTCCTCATGGAACAGGCGCAAAACCAACTTACGCTCGAAACCATCCAGAAACGCGTGGCCGACCATTATCAGATCCGCCACAGCGACATGACGAGCAAGCGCCGTCCCAACAACATCGCCATCCCGCGCCAGATCGCGATGTACCTTGCCCGCACCCTGACCAAGCACTCGCTCCAGGAAATCGGCGACGCCTTCGGCGGCCGTGACCACGGCACCGTCATCCACGCCTGCAAAGCAGTGGACAACATGATGGAACAGGACTCCGCCACCCGCGGCAGCGTCGATTTCCTCAAAACACAACTTTCAAAGTAATTTTCCAAAGACACCACTACACTGACACACACACGGGCTTGGCCTTGGTTGCCAAGCCCGTTTTGTTTGCTCTAATCTCGGTTATCCATCCGCCATGACCCTCACACCCGAGCAAAAACAAACCGTCTCCAGCTGGGTCGCCGCCGGCGACAACCTCTCGACCGTCCAGAAAAAGCTCTCCGAGCAGTTCCAGCTTTCGCTCACCTACATGGACGTGCGCTTCCTCGTGGACGACCTCGGACTCGAGCTGAAGAACGCCGCGCCCAAGCTCGCCACTGACATTGGCAAGGCCCCGTCGGCCGATCCTGCGGGCGGCCCCGCTGCCGCGACCGAGGAACCCGCCGGGGAAGACCTCGCCGATGATGCGGAGGATTTCGCTGCCCCACCCGGCGGCGGTGCCGTCAAAATTACCGTGGACAACGTCACGCTTCTTCCCAACGCGCTGGCCAGCGGCACCGTCATCTTCAGCGACGGCGTCACCGGCAAATGGATCGTGGACAACATGGGTCGCCCCGGCATGACCGAAATCAGCCAGCCCGGCTACCGCCCCTCACCCGCCGACGCCCAAGCCTTCATGCAGGAACTCAGTCGTTCACTACAGAAAAAGGGCCTCTGAACCGGCACTCGGCCCGAGTTTAGCGCATTTTTCGTTCAGATAATCGGTTCAGTCGCAGCTGAACATCCCGTCGCTTTCCACCCCCTGCACCAAACCGACCCATGATTGGGCGAAAAACAATCCTTTTTGCCGCCACGCTTGGCCTTGGCCTGCTTGTCTCCACGCGAGCGGACGAACCAGCCCGGTCGCCCGTCAAGAAAGTGCTCTTCTTTTCGAAGTGCTCGGACTTCGAGCACGCCGTCGTCAAGCGAAAGAACGGCCAGCTCAGTCTGGTTGAAATCGTTCTCGCCGAGACCGGTGCCGGGCATGGCATCCAGTTTACCTTCTCCAAGGATGGCAGCCTCTTCACGCCGGAATATCTCGCGCAATTCGACGCATTCATGTTCTACACCAGCGGAGACCTGCTGGCCGCCGGCACGGACGGAAATCCTCCCATGACCGCCGCGGGCAAAGCCGCGCTCCTCGATGCCATCAGGCACGGCAAAGGCTTCATCGGCGTGCATTCGGCGACAGACACCTTCCTCACCGGCGAAACCGTGGCCACCAACACCCACCAGGCCCGCACCTGGCGCTACAAAAACTACGGCGACCAGGCCGATCCGTACGTGCGCATGCTTGGCGCGGCATTTATCGTCCACGGCGTTCAGCAGATTTCCAACGCCCGCGTTCCCGACCAGAAATTTCCCGGCTTCAACGGCAAAGGCGATGTCCTGCCATTATTTGAAGAGTGGTATTCGCTGATAGATTTTTCGCACGACCTCCATGTCCTGCTGGTGGTTGAAACGGATACGATGCGGGATCCGGATGCGGCCCCGGGCGCACCCATCACGGATTACTACAAACCTTACGTGCGCCCGCCCTATCCTTCGACCTGGGCCCACCTGTACGGCCAGGGTCGCGTGTTCTATACTTCGCTGGGTCACAACGGCAGCATGTGGGGCAGCAAGGATTTCCAGGACATCCTTTATGGCGGCATTGCCTGGGCGGTTCGCCATGTCGATGCCGACATCACGCCGAATATCGACCAGGTCACCCCGCACGCCTGGGACTTGCCTCCGGTTTCGAAGCCTGTAGCCAGCGCGCCGAAGAAGAAAAAACCTCCGGAACCCAGCGTCCCGACCGCCACAACTCCGGCGGAATGACACGCCTCGGCAACCCGAGCCCGGGACAAACCTGGAGCCGGAGTGGGTGACCCGGAATCGGCCTCCCCGAGGCTCGGTTGACTCGCGCCGTTGTTCGGTTATTATGCCTTTGTCCGGCAGGCACGTCGCCCGCCGGCTGCCAACCTCTCTACCCCAGGAGATGACCATGCAAAAACTCCACGACCTCATGACATGGGCGGAGTCGCGCCGCGAACTCTGGCTCGATTGTGTCCGCATCTATCTTGGCCTCGGTCTCTTCGCCCGCGGCCTTTTGCTCATCTGCAACGTCCGGACGGATTTTTTCGTAAACCTGCTCTCGCATTCGGATGGACCCTGGCTCGTTTCCGCCGCGCTGCTGCACTACGTCGCCCTGGCTCACTTTGTCGGCGGTGCGATGCTCGCCCTTGGCTTGCTCACGCGCCTCGTCGCGCTCGCCCAGATTCCCATCCTTGCCGGCGCGGTCTTCATCGTGCACCGGCAGGACGGCCTCTTCGCGCTCGGCCAGTCACTCGAGTTCTCCGCCCTTGTGCTCTTCCTGCTCTGCGTGATTCTCGTCAACGGCGCAGGCCGGCTCTCGCTCGACCACGTTATCTTCGGCGAGCACGCCCGCCACGGCGAACCCAAGCCCGTCATGCAGAATTTTTGAAGTTTTAAAATCATTGGCGACAATTAGTGTAGATCAGTGGTTAACGATCGGAGTCCGGCCTCACCCGAGCATTTTTAAAAACTCCGCCTCGTCGATCACCTTCACGCCGAGCGCCTGGGCCTTGTCGAGCTTCGAGCCCGCCTCGGCGCCCGCAAGCACGTAACTGGTTTTTTTGCTGACGCTCCCGCTGACCTTGCCGCCGGCGGCTTCGATGCGCGACGTCGCCGACTCGCGCGACAGCGAAGGCAGGGAGCCGGTGAGCACAAACGTTTTTCCCGCCAGCACTGTGCCCACCGCGGCGCGCGGCGCGGGCGCGGCCGGCGACACGCCGAGCGCAAGCAGCTCGCTCACGAGCGCCCGGTTCCGCGGTTCGTTGAAATATTCAATGATGGCTTGCGCCACCGTCCCGCCGATGCCTTCGATCAGGCTCGATTTCTTTTCGCCGATGAAATCCTCGAACTTCGCATGCGCCAGCGCATCGAGGCTGCCAAACCTCACCGCCAGGTCTTTCGCCGCCGCCGCGCCCACGTGCGTGATGCCAAGCCCGTGGATGAAGCGCCACAGCTCCGCGTGCTTGCTCGCCTTGATGCCGGCGAGGAGGTTGTCGGTCGATTTCTCGACATTTTTTCCGAGGGTCAGGAGGTCCTCGCGCCGCAGCCGGTAAATGTCCGCCACGCTCTTCACCCAGCCTTTCTCGACGAACGCATCCACCATCGCTTCGCCCAGGCCCTCGATATCCACGCATGCCTTGGAGGCAAAATGCTGCACGCGCCGCCGCACCTGGACCGGGCAGTCGTAATTCGGGCAGCGCAGCGCGACCTCGTCTTCCAACTGCACCACTGGCGTGCCGCATGCGGGGCATTTTTTGGGAAAGACGAAGGGCACGCATTCCGGCATGCGGCGCGCCAGGTTCACCTCCACCACCGCCGGGATGACTTCGCCCGCTTTCTCCACGTAAACGTAGTCGCCCACACGGATGTCCTTGCGCGCGATCTCATCACGGTTGTGCAGCGTGGCACGCGCCACCGTCGAGCCGGCGAGTTGCACCGGTTCGAGCTCCGCCACCGGCGTGAGCACGCCCGTGCGGCCAACCTGGATGGTGATGGCCTGCAGCCGCGTCTCTGCGCGCTCGGCCGCAAACTTGTAGGCCATGGCCCAACGCGGCGCCTTGCTCGTGCTGCCCGCCTCGCGCTGGAGCGCAAGCGAGTCGAGTTTTATGACGGCACCGTCCGTCCCATAGGGAAACCCGGGCCGCAGTTGGTCGAGTTCCTGCACCGCGGCCCACATCTCATCGACACCGCGCACGGTCCAGATTTTTTCCACGGTCGGCAGTCCCCATGCCCGCACCTGCGCATGATATCCGCCCTGCGTCTCGCCGGCTGCCTCCGCCGGCTCGCAGAAACCAAGGCCGTAAAGCACGATCTCGAGTTTGCGCTGCGCCACCCCGTGGGGATCGAGCTGCTTGAGCGTGCCCGCGGCCAGGTTGCGCGGATTGGCATAGACCGGCTCGCCCGCCTCCTCGCGTTCGCGGTTGATGCGCTGGAACTCAGCGAGCGTCATGAAAATCTCCCCGCGGATCTCGATCACCTCCGGCATCGGCGCGCCCTTGGCATGCTTCAGTACATGCGGGAGCGAATGGATTGTGAGGACATTGGCCGTCACGTCATCGCCCTCGACGCCGTTGCCGCGCGTGACCGCGCGCACCAACTTGCCCTGCTCGAAAGTGAGACTCACGGCGAGACCGTCGATCTTCGGCTCGACCACGTAGGCCAGGTCCTCGCGGTCGAGCAGTTTCAGCAGGCGGGCATGGAATTCTCGCAGCTCGGCCTCGGAATACGTGTTGTCGAGGCTCTGCATCGGCTGCCGGTGCCGGGAGGTGGTGAACCCCTCGAGCCGGTCGTCGCCCACATCTTTCGTGGGCGACTTCTCGCTAGCAGTAAAAAGAACGTACTCCTCTTCTAGTTTCGCGAGATCTCCTTTCAGTTTGTCGTATTCACGATCAGACACCTCGGATTTCGATCCTTTGTAATAAAGTTCGTCCAAGCGGGCAATCTTCGCCCTAAGGTTTTCGATAGCTAACCTAAGATCCACCATTAGTTACCATTAGGCACGTATCACGGGAAACTTCAACAGTGGTGGGGAAAATGGTCGGGCTGGTGAGATTCGAACTCACGACCTCTTGCACCCCATGCAAGCGCGCTACCAGGCTACGCTACAGCCCGAACAGAAGAAGGGTCAGCTAGCGGCAACCGTCCAAATGAGGCAAGTGCGTTTTTCGTCGGGAGAAAAGTTTGCCAGCCATTCCGCGGCAGCACTTGCGCGTTCAGGCAGGAAATCTCCGATTCAGCCACGCGCGGCCTTGTCCAGATTTGAGGAATTTCTCCCGCGCCCTGGCTTGAATGTAATTGGGGAATTCCTCGGTTTGGAGCACTTCGAATGCACCTAAGAGATTGCTCACCGTCGAAGCGGGCCGATGATGGTCGCTCAGTCTACGGACAAAGTTGTTGGTAATGCCAACGTAACGCTTTCCAGCGGTAAGACTGCGCAAAACGTAAACTGTAATCATGCGATATTATGACAGCGAAATGCGCGCTGGTGAGATTTATCCGCCGCAGGCGGATTCGAATGCGCCTCAGGCGCACAAGCTCACGACCTCTTGCACCCCATGCAAGCGCGCTACCAGGCTACGCTACAGCCCGAACAGAAGAAGGGTCAGCTAGCGGCAACCGTCCGAACGAGGCAAGTGCGTTTTTCGTTGGGAGAAAGATTGGCAGGCAATGACACTGGAAGGCTTGCGTAGCCAGGGCCGCCCGGAGGGCTTCCGGCCATTGACTTTAGAGCCTAAGTATGCACGGTATATACGCATGATCACAGCCACGGCCAAAGTTTTCAAATCCGGCAATTCGCAGGCCTTGCGCCTGCCCAAGGCGTTCCGACTCAGTTCCAAAACCGTGCAATTGGTCAAGACCCGGGATGGGTTTTCCGTAAAAGACGAAGCAGCCCGGATGCAGCGGATCAAAGCCTTCGGCGCGCTGGCCGGAAGCTGCCCCAACTTTCCCGAAATTCCCGCCAACGCCGCCCCGAACATCAAACGTGATTGGGAATGATCTACCTGCCCGACACCAACGCCTTTTCCGCGTACCTCGCGGGCCGTTCGCCGCCCCTCACCCAGAGGATGCTGGCTGCATTCAAGGCGGGGGAACTGAGGCTTTCCGTGATGGTTTTCTCGGAGCTGGCTTTCGGCGCGGAGAAGGTTCGGGCCAAGCTCGGCGACACCAAGTTCGCGCGTCGGGTTGACTTGCTGCGCAAGCAAATCGACCTCGAGCCTTTGGGAAAAGACTTCCCAGATCATTACGCCAAGGTGAGAACTCACCTTGAATCGACGGGCTGGAAGATTGGAGACCGGGACACGATCATTGCCGCACACGCACTGGCCTTGGGCGCAGTGATGGTAACCCGGAACGTGCATGAATTTTCCCGCGTTCCCGGGCTGGTCGTGGAAAACTGGGAGCAAGGCTTTTCCGCCCATAAGCCATCCCTAACCGGCGGTTGAATCCTATCGATAGATCGATCCGCCCCCCCCGCGCTGTCAGGCCGGAAATTTCCGGTCAACGCCGACGGCGCCCTTTCCTTCCACGACCAGGTTTTGCCTTTGGCCCACGCTGGGTATTTTCCTGCACCGGGGCTTCCTTAACCAGCAGTTCGGAAAAACCCTGGTGAAAGACTTTATCCATCCACCCCCTGAGCATTTTCCCCGGAATGAACATGCATAGCGAAGCCACCATGGATAAGGTGAAAAAAGTAACATTTTGAAGCATGATGGCGATGCCAATGTGCAAGCTGGCCAGGAGGGCGATGGAGTACATCTTGGTTTTATTGAACCAAACCAAAACAGGGAAGGTGCCCTCCGCCAGCACAGTCATATAGGTCATAATTTTGCTTAGCATCCCGCCATAAAAAATGCCCGGCCAGGGCCAGCGGCTCCACATGTTGCTTACTATGGACAAATAAATGGCGTCGCCAGTCAACCAGGCGTGATCGTCAACGATTTTATTGGGAAGGCTGATGACATAGATCAAAGCAAAATTAATCTGCATGAGCCGTATCGGCCAGGCCACCGGCCACGCCGACGGATCGTTCGAAACCGGAATTTTTTTCTTTGCCTTAAGCCAGGCATCCAGGGAAAGGGCTCTCCCCAAGTCGGTAAAACATGAATAAAAAAGCAGCATGCGACAGGTAAAGTCCTCCCCGTTGACAATCATGCGATTGCTATGAATCATCGAAACCTCGAGGATATATAATACTATGGTACAGACGCGCGTTTTGTAACCCAGGGTGAACCCGAGGCTGGCGGCAACGGCAATCCACCAAAATAAATCCAACGGGATAACCCCTTTCGTGAAGTAGAAAATTGACCACGAATCGATATAAGGGCCACCCACTCCGTTGTCCGAGTAATAGGCATTCCAGTTGGGAGCCAGGCAGAAATAAGCCATCGTGATCAACACCCCCAAACTGATGCGAAACATCGACAGGGGAAGTGGATCAAACGGAGAAAAAAAGAATCGCTTCCAGTATTTCATTGGGAACAGGGGAATTCGTCCCAAGTCTGGGTGTAGCTCTCCAACTCCGTATGCCGGCCGTATTTGGCCGCGTCGGCCGGGGAGAGAAGGTTCTGATAATGCAGTTCGTAAATGATCGACTGAATATGGGGCTGGCCGGGCACTGAATATTTCCTGCAAAGATAAGACGCATACGCTTCGCGCAAAAAACGATTCCCGTAAAGGTTGAGGTGAAACTTGGCCTCTTTGTAATCGAAAAATGTTTTCTGCCAGAAGGTTCGCGGGCTCTGGCGAGGGAGGGGAAGAACCGTTGTTGCGGCGTCCGTTTTTGCCTTGATCAAAAAATACCAATTAAAGCGGGATTGCCGGCCAAACATCTGCCAGCGATTATCGAGGCCGCTCTTGTGCGCATACTCCGCCGTCAGCCAGCCAGTATAGCTGAAACGATAGGCCGCCAGGGGCGATAGTTTGCCCAACAAATCGTCGGTCGCCTGCATCACCGGCGCCGGACGATTCATAAATAGAACCGTCCCCAGGTTTAAGACAATAAATGCCGAGATAACGGCGGGGTATACTTTCGCCCAAAACATCGAATAACCGTTTGATCCAAAATCGCCATTTTTGTCGAGATCATTGCATTTTATGCAAAGGAGATTTGGCGGGAGGAAACGGCTGGCGATCCTGCGAAATCATCGGCTGGGGGCAGAGGCTTGTCATCACACGCCTCATCCCTAACGTTGCGCACACCCACGGCGGCCAACAGGGACGACGCCAGGGAGAACTCACCATGGCAAAAGCAAGAATGCAAAAGATCGCATGGCTGTCCGAGCAGGAAGCGCACGACTATCCTGCGGCTGAATCCTATCTCAGTCTCATCTTCAACGGGGAACAGGTGGCCAGAATGATCACCCAGCTCAGGCACGCCCCCATTGTGCAATTCAAAGCCAAGGACATTTTTCGGGCGTCCCAACTCTCATTGCTGGGCGTGAGCAATTCCCACATCGAGAAAGACTGGGCAAAAATCCGGAAAGGGCAAAAACTCTCCCCCCTCATCCTGGTCAGGGATACGCCGAACGGCAAAGTGGTGATTGCCGACGGCTATCATAGACTGTGTGCCGTCTACGGCATCGATGAAGACGCCTTGATCCCATGCAAGATCATCTGAGCTGCTCGCTGACTCAAGGTCACAGTGCGCGGAAAATTGCAGCCGCGTTCTGGCCGCCAAAGCCAAGGTTGTTGCTGAGCGCGACACGGACGCGGGCGGCGCGTTTGACGTTGGGCACGTAGTCGAGATCGCAGTCGGGATCGGGCACATCAAGGTTGATGGTCGGTGCAATTTCGCCGGTCTGGATGGTTTTCGCACAGATAACTGACTCGATGCCGCCCGCCGCGCCGAGCAGATGGCCGGTCATCGACTTGGTGGAGCTGATGGCGACCTTGCGCGCATGGTCGCCGAAAACTTTCTTGATGGCTCGCGTCTCGAACTTGTCGTTATAGGGCGTGCTGGTGCCGTGGGCGTTGATGTAGTCGATGTCGTGCGGCTGCAGGCCGGCCGAGGCCAGCGCGCGGGTCATCGCCAGAGAGAGGCCCCTGCCCTCGGGATCTGGCTGGGTGATGTGAAAGGCGTCGCAGGTGGCTGCGTAGCCGGCGAGTTCGCAATAAATGCGGGCGCCGCGGGCCTGGGCGTGGGCCAGCGATTCGAGCACGAGAATGCCCGCGCCCTCGCCCATCACAAAACCGTCGCGGCCGAGGTCGAAGGGACGGCTGGCTTTCTGCGGCTCGTGATTACGCGTGCTCATCGCCTTCATCGCGCTGAACGACGCGTACGCAAACGAGGTGACCGTCGCCTCGCTGCCGCCGGCGATCATGACATCGGCATCGCCGCGCCGGATGGCATGGGCGGCCTCGCCAATGGCGTGCGTGCCGGTGGCACAGGCGGAAACCATGCCGAAATTCGGTCCGCGGGCGCCATATTCGATCGCGACCAAACCGGAGCAGATGTTGCCGATCAGCGCAGGGATGGTAAACGGCGAAACTTTTCGCGGACCGCGATCCCAGAGAATTTTGAGCTGCGTCTCGTAGGTCTGCATTCCACCTATGCCAGAGCCAATGACGACGCCGACGCGGTCGCCATTTTCCCTGGCCATGTCGAGGGCGGAATCGCGCACGGCCTGTTTGGCGGCGACAAAACCCAAATGCATGTAGCGGTCATTGCGGCGCACTTCCTTCGGGTCCATGTGCAGCGCGGGGTCCCAGTCGCGCACTTCGGCGCCGATCTGGCAGGCGTAGTTGGACGGGTCGAAATGCGTGACACGGTCGACGCCGCTTTTCCCCGCCAGCAGGGAGGCCCAGAACGCCTCGACGTCATGGCCGAGGCCGTGGATGGCACCGAGACCGGTGACAACGACGCGCGTGGGGGCAGACGAGGTTTCCATGGCGAAAAACAAAAACGGCGCCCGACCGGTTTATCCCGAGGGATATCACGGTAAAACGCCGGAAAAGCAGCGCTGTTTACTTGGCGCCGGCCTTGGCCTTGATGTAGTCAATCACTTGGCCGACCGTTTGGAGTTTCTCTGCGTCGGACTCAGGAATCTCGCCTTTGATTTCGTCTTTAAATTCTTCCTCAAACGCCATGATGAGCTCGACAGTATCGAGCGAATCGGCGCCGAGATCGTCGATAAAGGACGCTTGGGGCGTAATCTGCTCTTCGTTGACGTTGAGCTGATTGACGATGATCTCTTTGACGCGTTGGTCTATGGTTTTGGTTTCAGCCATGATAGGGTTAAATCTGTTTCCAAAGGTTCACATCGTCATGCCGCCGTCAACGGTAAAAACTTGTCCCGTGATATAGTTGGCCTCTTCCGAGCAGAGAAAAGCGGTGGCGTGCGCGATATCCACGGCTTCGCCAAACCGTTGCAAGGGAATGGTCCCCATCGCGGCTTTCTGCACCTCTTCAGGCAGCCCGGAGGTCATGTCGGTCTTGATGAAACCGGGCGCAACGACGTTGGCCGTGACACTGCGCTTGGCGAATTCCCGGGCAATGCTCTTGGTAAAACCGATGAGGCCGGCCTTGGCGGCGGAGTAGTTGGCCTGGCCGGCGTTGCCGACGAGACCGACGACGGAGGCGATATTGACGATCCGGCCCCAGCGGGCGCGGCACATGGGCCAGCCAATGTGTTTCGTCCAGTGAAACGCGCTCGTAAGGTTGGTCTGCACCACGGCATTCCAGTCGTCGTCGCTCATGCGCGCGAGCAAACCGTCGCGCGTAATGCCGGCGTTGTTCACAAGGATGTCGATTTTCCCGAATTCCTTGAGCAGCTCCTCGCTCGCCCTGGCCACCGCAGCGCCATCGGCGACATCCACCGCGCAAGCCTTGGCCTTGCCACCGGCAGCGGTGATGGCAGCGGCGGCCGCACCGCAGGAATCAGGCGATTTGGAAACACAGATGACGTTGACGCCGTTCTTGGCGAGCTGCTCGGCAATGGCTTTGCCGATGCCGCGGCCGGCGCCAGTGACGATGGCCGTGCGATTTGTAAAAGTGAGGCTCATAAGAAAGGAGTCAGGAGCCAGGAGTCAGGAGCTACAAGCAAGAATCGGTGGGACAGGCTGATTCTGTCCTGACTTCTGAATCCTGGCTCCTGACTCCTTTCAATACACATCCCTCTGGTAGCGCTTGTCCTTTTTCATCTGCTTCACGTAGTCGGCCGCAGCAGCAACGTCCATCCTGCCCTGCTCGGCAATGATGTCATGCAAGGCCTGGTCCACGTCCTTGGCCATGCGCTTGGCATCGCCGCAAACATAAAAATTTGCGCCGTGCTGGATCCAGCTCCACAACGCGGCGGCCTTTTCGCGCATGCGGTCCTGCACATAAACCTTAGTCCGCTGGTCGCGCGAGAACGCCGTGTCGATGCGCGTGAGCGAGCCCTGCGCGAGCCAGGCGGCCCATTCCTCCTCGTAGAGATAATCGGTCGCATGATGCTGCTCGCCGAAGAAAATCCAGTGGCCTCCTTTGGCGCCCGTGGCCACGCGCTCCTGCAAAAATGCCCGGAAGGGCGCGATGCCCGTGCCCGGCCCAACCATGATCAAGTCGCGCGCGTCGTCCTCGGGCACGCCGAAGTGCGAGTGAGAAACAAACACCGGCACCGGGGTCGTGCCGGCGTGCACCCGGTCGGCCAGAAACGTCGAACAAACGCCCACGCGCTCGCGATGGTTCATCGTGTAGCGCACGGTCGAAACCGTGAGATGGACTTCGTCCGGGTGAAGTTTCGGCGACGAGGCGATGGAATAAAGCCGTGGCATCAGCCGGCGCAGATGATCGGTGAATTCCTGAGGCGTGAGCTTCGCGCTCGGGAATTCCGCCAGCAAATCGACGAACTCGCGCTCATCGAGAAATAGGGTGCATAATTCCTTCGCCTCGGGCGCGAGCAGCCCCGCGAGCCTTGCCTTTTCGGCGGCATCGGCGGCCTTGGCGGCAAGCGCTTCCAAAATCTTGGGCGCCGGCTTGGACAGCGCGAGCCTCGAGGCCAGCGCCTCGCGGAGCGAAATCGGCGCCTGCAGCCTCAAGGCTGCGGGCGACACCGGTTCGTCGCCGCTCGCGCCGAGCCGCTCGATGATTTCCGCCACCTCCGTCGGGCGGTTCACGGGAAAAATGCCCAGCGAATCGCCAACCTTGTAAGCCAGTCCGCTACCCGCGATATCAACAACATAATGGCGCGTTTCTTTCGCCGCGCCCGGCTTATTGAGCAGACGGTTCTCCTTCAGCCTGGCCGGAAAAGGATGATCCTTATTGTAAGTGGAGACGGCAGCAGGCACAGACATGCGCCAAAACATATCTCAATTTTGAAAATGAGCCATTTTGAATTTTGCGTAATTCGAGTCCACCGCCTCGGACGCGGGCTTGCTTAGTGCAGGACGTTGACCCCAATCTGGTTCACGATGCGCGACGCCGGGCCAATCCGTTTACAAAAGTTCCTTGCCGAGGCCGGGGTGTGCTCACGCCGCGCCGCCGAGGTGCTGATTGCCGCGGGCGAGGTTTGGGTCAACAGCCGCCTGGCCGAGCTGGGCCAGCGCGTCGACCCCGCCATCGACAAGGTCACGGTCCGCGGCAAGTCCGTGCGCGCCCTGCCGCAGCCGCTCCTCACGTTTGCCATGAACAAACCCAGCGGCCTCGTCTGTTCTAACGACGACCCGCACAATCCCGACACCATCTTCGACCTGCTGCCGCGCGAGCTGAGGAAATTTCGTTTCTTCTGTGCCGGGCGCCTCGACAAAGACAGCGAGGGCCTCCTCATCATCACGACCGACGGCGCCCTCGCCCACCGCCTGATGCACCCGTCGAATGTCGTCGTAAAGCGCTACCATGTGCGCCTGGAGGAGCCCTTTCCCCACGCGCGCATGCGCCTCCTCATCCGCGGCCTGACAATCGAGGGCGAACGCCTGAAAGTCGAACGCGCCGCGCTGGTCAACCCGCGCCCCGACCATACCTCGCAAGATCTCGACGTCTGGATGCACCACGGCAAAAAACGTGAGATCCGCCAGCTCTTCCTCGCCCTCGGCTACAGCGTGAAACGCCTCCGCCGCTACCAGATCGGGGCCTTCCCCCTGCGCGGAATCCCGTTGCGCGGAGCGAAACAACTTTCTACGAAGGAAATCCAACAACTTTTCGCGACGCCCAGCCTCCGCCGTGAAATCAAACCCTCCCGACCCACTCCCGACGATGAAAGTTAACCACCTGCTTCTCGCCGCCGCGCTCGCCGCCGCCAGTCTCCGCGCCGCGCCGCTCACCGAAACCACCGCCGTCCAAGCGCGCCCCGAGGCCAATGCGCCTGCCCTCGCCGTGCTCAAAGCCGGCACCGAGCCCACCCCCGCCGCGGGCGTCACCGCGCCGTCGGGCTGGCTCGCGGTCGAGCTGTCCGGCCCGTACGAGGCTTACGTGCAGAACAAGGATTTCCTAAAAAGCCTCGATATCCATCCCGGCGCGCCGATTCGCATCGCGCCCAAACGCGATGCTCCCGTGCTCACCAAGGCGGAAAAAGGCGATGCCATCGAGATTATCGGCCTGTTCGGCAAGTGGACACAGGTCAAGTTCTCGAAAAAAATCGTCGGCTACATCCAGCTTCCCGGCGCCATGCCTTCGGCGGCGCCAACCCCGGAGATCGCCACGGCCCCTGCGCCAGCCCCAGCCCCGGTGAACAGCAACGCCCCTGGTCATGCCGTCAACAGCGATGCCAACACCCTCCCGCGCCTGCTCGAAGGCAAAATCGTTTCGACCCGCCACCCTTTCACGCCCCGCCGGCCCTACGATTTCCAGCTCAATGACGCCTCCGGCTCACGCCTCGCCTATGTCGACGTCAGCCACCTGCTCCTCACCGCGCATATGGAAAACTACATCGACCACACCGTCGATGTTTACGGCACCGTCCAACCCATGGATGGCGGCAACGATCTCGTCATCACGGCGGAAAGCCTGCAGCTCAAATAGACCCCTTCTTTTCTCAACCACGGATTATTCGGATTTTCACGGATTGTGTTTCATCCGTGCTTATCCGTGAAATCCGTGGTTAAGGTTTTCACATGGAGCTCATCGACGGAAATAAAATCGCCGCTGACTTGATTGCCGAGCTGAAGGCCGAAACCGCCGGCCTGCCCGGCCGCAAGCCCTGCCTCGTGCTCGTCCGCGTCGGCGACGACCCCGCGTCCGTCTCCTACGTGAAAAAAAAGGAGCAGACCGCCACGGCCATCGGCATCGACAGCCGCGTCATCCTGCCGCCGGTTTCGATCACGCAGGCCGAACTCGAGGGACTCATCGACCAGCTCAATGCCGACCACGGCGTGGACGCCATCCTCGTGCAATCGCCGCTGCCCAAGCACATCGACGAGTTGCAGGTTTTTCGACGCATCGCGCCGGGGAAGGACGTGGACGGCCTTGGCACGATGAATCTGGGCAAGGTCGCCCAGGATGACGCCAACGGCTTCGTTTCCTGCACACCCGCCGGCATCATCGAACTGCTCACGCGCAGCGGCGTGGATTTGAAGGGCCAGCATGTCGTTGTGCTCGGCCGCAGCCTGCTCGTCGGCAAGCCCGTCGCCCTGCTCGCCCTGCAGAAAAAATCCAACGCCACCGTCACCGTTTGCCACTCGGCCACGCGCGACCTGCCCGCGATCACGCGCACCGCCGATGTGCTCATCGCCGCCATCGGCCGGCCTGAGTTTGTCACGGCCGACATGGTCAAACCCGGCGCCGTCGTCATCGACGTCGGCATCAACCGCGTGCCCGACCCCACCAAAAAAACCGGCTACCGCCTCACTGGCGACGTCCATTTTGCCAGCGTTGCGCCCCTTGCGGGCAAAATCACGCCCGTGCCCGGCGGCGTCGGTCCCATGACCGTGGCCATGCTGATGAAAAACACCCTGAAAGCCCGCCGGCAGCAAAATACCGGATAATCCGGCAACGCAATTCGTTGATAATAGTAGATCATCGCAGAGTTGCCACGCTGCCGCCAGTACCCTTTCCTTGCTCCAAGATGTCCCTTCCGAAAATTTTGGTGGTCGATGACCAGCCGATCAACGTCCAGCTTCTCAAACGCAAACTGGAGCGCGAAGGCATCCACGTCGCCGCAGCCTACACGGGGCAGGAGGCGCTTGAAGTCGTCAAAGCCGAGAAACCCGATTTGATCCTGCTCGACGTCATGATGCCCGACATGGATGGCATCGAAGTCTGCCATCGACTGCAGGAAAGCGAAGATACCCGCTCCATTCCCGTCATTTTCATCACCGCGCGCAGCTCGAAGGAAGGCAAACTCGAGGGCCTGAACGTCGGCGCCGTCGATTACATCACCAAGCCCATCGACCTCGACGAAACCCTCGCCCGCGTGCAGACGCAGCTCCGCTTCGTCGTGATCAACCGGGAAATGCTCGACCTGCAGCGCCGCCTGGTCGAAGCCCGGCGCGCCGCCACCATTGGCGCGATCACCCAGGGCATCGCCCACAATCTCAACAATCTTCTCGGCGTCGTCATGGGCTACCTCGATCTCGTCAAGAGCCATTGTGACAAACCCAGCGAGGTGAAAGAAAACGCCCGGCAGGCCGAGATCGCCGGCCAGCGCATCATCACCATCATCAAGCAACTCAGCACCGTGGCGGGAAAAGGGCCCGTCGCATTTGCAAAATGCAACCTGCAACATCTTCTTGAAGGCAGTATCCTCCGTTATCAGGCCGACAACGAAATCACGGAAGCGGTCACGCTGAATAATCCGTTGGGCGAGCTGGAAATCGAAACCCACGTCGAAGCCTTCGAGGATGCCGTGGCCAAAATTTTGATCAACGCGTGGGAAAGCTACGACGGCCTGAAAGTCAAAACCCATCCCGTCACCATTACCACGCAGCTCATCGAGAGGCCGAAGGAAGGCAAATTTGTGGAAATCCGCATCGATGACCACGGTTGCGGCGTGGATCCCAAGATACGCGACAGCATGTTCGAGCCCTTTGTCAGCACCAAGCGCACCGTCGGCGTCGGCATGGGCCTCACCATTGCGCGCCATACCTTCCAAAGCATGGGCGGCGAGCTCGTTTTGGCCAACCGCCACGGCGGCGGCACCAGCGCCATCCTGCTCCACCCGACCGAACAACCGCCGGAACCGCTTCTTGAAAATGAGTAGCCTTGCCTTCCTCGGCGCCGGCCGCATGGCCTCCGCGATGGTTGACGGCCTGCTCGCCAAAAAAGCCGCGCGCCCGGCCGACCTCGCCTGCATCGGCGGCGGCGACGACACCGCCCAAGTCCTCGCCGCCCGCACCGGCATCGCCGCGCACGCCGACCTCGCGGCGCTGCTGAAAAATGCCGATGCCCTCGTGCTCGCCTGCAAGCCCCAGCAACTCGCCGCCCTCGATGCCCGCCTCGCCGAGCTCACCGCGGGCAAGCTCGTCCTCTCGATCCTCGCCGGCAAACGCCTCGCCCGCCTCGCGCAAACTTTTCCCCAGGCCCGCAACCTCGTCCGCGCCATGCCCAACACGCCCGGGCAGATCGGCGCCGGCATCACCGGCTGGTGCGCGCTCAAGCCGCTCAGCGACGCCGACCGCGCCCTCGTCAACACGGTCCTCGGCGCGCTCGGCAAAATGGTCGAGGTCGAGGAGCCCCAGCTCGACGCCGTCACCGCCCTGAGCGGCAGCGGCCCGGCTTATGTCTTTGAATTTGCCGCCGCCCTGCGCGACGCCGGCGAAGCCGTCGGGCTCTCCCGCGCCGCGGCCTACCAACTCGCCCTCGAGACCATCCTCGGCTCCGCCAAACTCATGGCCCAAAGCAACGCGGAGGCGGAGGAACTGCGCAACCAGGTCACCTCGCCCAACGGCACCACCTTCGCCGGGCTGAAACGCATGGAAGCGCGCGA
>DATMNP010000092.1:0-13584 GCA_035568935.1 Opitutaceae bacterium
TTAAAATGTGCTAACAGGAGCAGTTGAAGCAGTCGCACTCGAGTTTGCGCGCGCGCGGCTCGACGAAGCCACGGGTGTGCGACGCCTCATGGGCCAGGGTTGACTCAAGCTTGCAGCAGGTGGCCACGGAAAAGGCCGACGATCCAACCTCGATATCGGACCAAGGCACCGGATAGCTATGGCCGCAGAGCCCGAGGTTCGCGTTGTAGACATAGTTTGCGCTGTCGAGCTTCGAGGCGATGGAATCATTTAACCAGGGGCCTTTGCAGGAACGCATGGTCGAGGAAGCGATGGGGATGGCCGTGTTCATGGCCGCAGTTTCCGTCGGCGGGAAACCGGTCAGGGTAAAGCGCTGGAGGCGGCCCTCGGCCTGAGTTGAGTTCGTGGCCTGGCCACCGGACAAAACCTGGTCGGCCGCGCGGTCGGCCGCCCCTTCGGCGCTGTCGGTGGCCGGCGCAATTTGCAGCGAACCGCCGGGCTGCCGGCCGCCTTGCTGGACGACATGGGCCAGTTCGTGGGCGAGCAACCGCTGTTGCGACACGTTTCCAGGCCCGCCCTGATTTGCGCCAAAGACAATATTTGACCCAACGGTGTAAGCCTGGGCGTTGACCGCCTCGGCGGATTTCGCCGCCCGTGAATCGGTATGCACCCGCACCCGGCTGAAATCATAACCGAAGCGCGGCTCCATGAACGCGCGGGAGGCCTGGTTGAGCGGCTGGCCGGGCGAGCGCAATACTTCGTGGACGATGGGCGGAGCTTGGGTGGAGGCCGGGTTGTGGGCTGGAGCCCGGGCGCTGATGCGTTGGAGCATCGGCCCGGATTCGCGCTTTTTCTTGCACTCGGGGCATTCTTCCCCCGAACCGGAGGGTTTTTTCGCACAGCCGCATCGTTGCAGCAAGCCGCTGTGTCCCGACGGGAGGGAAGTCTCTTGGGCCGCCGGAATTCTCGTCAGGCTCGATTGGCGTGCAATCACGATTGAGTCTTCGACTCGTCAGCCGGTTTTGTCAATGCAACCATTTTGCATCGATCATTTGCTGGGAACGGAAGATTTTATTTACTTAGCCCGACTGCTTAGCTAATCTGTGCCAATGCCTCCAATGATGGTCAACATGCATGCCGCGAAGAGCGGACTTTCCCGCCTGGTGAAGCGCGCCGAAAAAGGCGAACGCATCACCATTGCGCGGGCCGGCCAGCCGGTCGCCCAGCTTGTGCCGGTTCCTCGGCGCGAACGCTTGCGCCTGTCGCCGGACGACCCTTTGCTCAACCTCGGCACGTTTGCCGTCGCCGGGCCGGGCGGAAAAATGACCAATCCGGACATCGACCGTTTGCTCAATGGCCGCACGTGAGGTTTTCGCCGATACGTCGGCGCTTTATGCGTTTGTCGATAAAAACGACGCCAACCACGTTGGCGCCCGCGAGGCGGTCACCCGCCTGGCCCGGGCCGGAAGGCGGATTGTTGCCACGGATTACATCGTGAACGAGACTGTCAACTTGGCCAATGCCCGGGGCGGGGCAAATGTCGCCGTTCGCGTGCTCGATTTGATCGAGCAGTCGGCAGGTATCCAGGTGGAGTGGATCGGGGTGGACCGGTTCGACCAGGCCAAGACGTTCTTTCGGAAACACTCCGATCACGGTTATTCCTTCACCGACTGCACCAGTTTTGTCGTGATGCGCGAATTGCGTCTGACGGAGGTGTTAACAACCGATCATCACTTCGTGGAAGCCGGGTTTCGCATCCTTCTGGCCGAAACCGGGTAAAAGTTCCGATGCACGCAATTTCCATCGCAAGGTGATGGAAAATTGTCCGCCTTCGCGCCTCCTGCTACGGCGTGACATTTTTTCGCAAAGCGAAAAAATGGAGCGGGCGAAGAGACTCGAACTCTCAGAGCGAAATTCGGAAGTAATTGAAATAAAATCCGATGTAGAAGTCCGGGATATCGGCTGCACACAAATAGACACACACGGTGACGCAGAATTCGCCGAGATCGCGGCGGCCTGGCCAAGGCTCACGCCGGAAATCCGTACCGCCTTGGTCACGCTGCTGCGCGCGGCCCGGAAATAGGCATACCTAGATGTGGCGTTGATTCTGGCAACTGTTGGTTAGCCGATCTTTCGTCATGGAGCTGCGTGAACGAATAATCGGAGATCTCTCTTGTAGAGAAAACTGTCCCATTGTTTTTGCGAGAGTACCAGCGTGACAAATCCATCTGCTGGGTATGTCGGCATGATACTGGCATCCTTAATCTTCCAGCGCGCAGCTTGAACTACGACATCGGCCACCAAGGCATGTGCAGGGTTGTCGCCCATAACGATGTCCACGTGTGCACCAGGCCACGCAGGCTCTGAATTCTTGATGAACAGTTGTCCTGTTATTTGCGTCCCGGATGGCTGTACGATGGTGTCGAACACTATCTTGGGCTTGGTCTCCTGCGCGCCCGTACCGAACGCTGTCGTCAGGCAGAGAATACCGATGAATGCAAGGGTGCGGAAGCTCATTTTCGACTAATGTTAGGGACGACCCACGCTGGTCAAGCATGGACACGCGGGCGGAAATTGATTCTGGCTGAGCGGAAGTCCATCTCGGTGAAAGGAGAGTTCTCCCGCTGCAGCTCGGTCGCGCTTACCATCCCCGCATCCAGCCGGCTTTCGTCGCGGAGCCGAAGCAATTGCTTGCGAAAAAAGACATTGGATGCCGTCGGTGTCTTCGGCAGTGTCCGCAACGCCCGCTCGATCACCGGCACCCGCTGCCGTGCTGTCATCTTCCGGGCACGCGCCAGCCACGCGGCACGGGTAACAGCCGCAGAAGCTTTGGTGGAACGTTGAACCGCAGTTTTCAAGATGCCCTAACCTAACGCATGGGCATCATTGGACAAGCCAAAGAATCCAGACCGGAGGTGACAGGAAATGGCGGAGCGAGCCGGGACGGGGCGATGAAGGCCACCTGTGGCCAGCCCCGCCGGTCGGCGAAGCGGGAGGTTCCCTGCTCCCTGGGGAGCGGGGGAAGGGGCGTGTGGGGGTGCCTATTGACGAGTATGGTATGATACTTAAAACACGCAATATGCGTATTTTTAAAACATGAATCAGCCACTCAACACCGAACGATTGGACGAAGCCCTCACCTTGTTGGCTGAGAGGTTGAAACTGACTGCGGCCGAGCCGCAAGAGTTGGTCGTCTGCGGAGGTTCGTCACTGATTGCCCGCGGTTAGGCCATGCCAAAGTCGCCGACCAACTCTAAGCCGCAACTTCGCGAGGCGCTGCTTGACCTGCTCTGGCAGCAATGGGCGGCGCTTGGCATGGCCGGCGCAACCAAGGCCGGCGCGGAATGGTGCGTCGATCCTGAAGCCCTTGTCCTCATCACGACGACGCAGGGCCGGACCGATCCGCGCCTGTTTAACGAGATGCTCGATTGGCTTTGGGTGCATGGGGAATCCGTGAACGTCCAACGGCTGAAAAACATCCAGAAAGCGGTCGGCTTGGGCGACCGTCGCGTGGTGGGCGCCATCGCCGCCTGGCTCAGTCAGCGTTCGACCCTGAGCAAATGGAAACCACTCGCTGCGATCTCCGAGCCTGTCGCAAAGACAGAAGCCCTTTTCATGTCGAAGGACAGGAAGCCCCAGCCGTCCTTCGGCCAGGCTGATCCAATTTTCCTGAAGCACGGATTTCATCGCGGCCCGATCAAACGCCGCGAGCTAAGTCAGGCGCCGAATCCGCTTTTGCCGGCCACGCTGCTTTGGAAGCTCCGCGCCCTGTTTGGCGTCCAGGCGCGGGCCGAAATCCTGCTCTGGCTGCTCACCCACGAAAGCGGGCACGCGGCCGACATTGCGCGGGGGACGTTTTATTTTCCGCGAACAGTTGACGAAACGCTCAAGGAACTGGCGGCATCCGGCATGGTGAAATCCGCGCGAGCCGGACGCGAAAAACGCTATTGGCTGAAGCCGGGTGAATGGAGCTTCCTCCAAACATGGAACCGACCGGATGGTTTTCCCCGCTGGATCGACTGGGCCCGTTTCTTCACCGTGCAAGAGCGCATCGGCGCTGTGCTCAGCAACCGCGAACTCAGCCCGATGCTGCAAGCGTCCGAGCTGCGCCGGGTCTTCGATGAACTTCACCCCGTGCTCACCGACGGCGGATTGCTGCCGGCCTTCGCCGCCAGCCGAAACGACACCGGCCTCGCCTTCACCGATGCGCTGCTCGAAGACCTCAGCGCCTCGATCGCTCAATTTTAAGGTCTTATGGCCAGCCCCGCCGGTCGGCGAAGCGGGAGGTTCCCTGCTCCTTGGGGAGCGGGGAAGAGGGGCGTGTGGGGCCTTATTTTTTTGTCAGCGCGACAAATTGCTCGACCGTCAGGCCGCTTGCGCGGATGAGGCTGCGCAGTGTGCCGGGCGCAAGTTCGCGGTGATCGGGCACCGATAGCGTCGCCCAACTGCCATCTTTCACGAGAATCATGTGGCTGCCCTTCTGGCGGGCCAACTCCCAGCCGCCACGGCCAAAGGCTTTCACCACGGCCCGCCCGCTCAATTTCGGCAGCGGGGGCATCAGACTGCGACTTCGACCTGCTTCGTCTCAATGGTCAACGGCAGCCCGCGCTCTGAGCGGACTTCAAGGCAAAGCTCGATGGCTTCACGAACGTTCTTGAGCGCCTCCGGTTTGGTCGCGCCCTGGCTCACACAGCCGGGGATCGCCGGACACTCGGCGACCCATGTGCCGGTTTCGTCGCGGTCGATGGTCACGGTAAATTTCATGACACACAAATAGGCGTCATTTTCGCCGTCGGCAAGCTCGGCTTGTTTGGTCGAGGAGCATCGGCGGGCATTCTTCGGGCCGTCTTGGCTTCGATCAGCGTTGCTGTTTTTCTGACGACTTGCGCACTCACACGAAGCGGTCGTTTTGGGGTCTGACGGGTCGCGGCGTGTCGCGACCGGTCGCACAGGTGCAGTTTCGCAAGCTCCTGCACGTGTCGCGGTTGGGTCCTATTTCGTGAAAGTCACGAAGAACATGCGCGAAAAAACCGCCGGAAAAGTTCCGGCGGTTTTTGAAAATGCCCTTTTGTCCGCCTTCGCTCTTCGAGCTACGGCGTGACATTTTTTCGCAAAGCGAAAAAATGGAGCGGGCGAAGAGACTCGAACTCTCGACGTCCACCTTGGCAAGGTGGTGCTCTACCAACTGAGCTACGCCCGCAGTGCAGAGGGAAAGTGCTACGCAGCGCCGGGGCAGGGTCAACTGCATTTTCTTCAGGGCATATTTTTACCCCGCCAAAATTTTGCTTGAGACCTTTTAATGAAACACTACCTTTATTAAAAAAGGTAGCTTGCTGAATTCATAAAGATGAGTGTAAACGAAAAATTTTCCGCGATCCGCAAAGGCCTGCTCGAGTTCCTTGTGCTGAAGATTATCGCGGCCGAGAAGGTCTACGTGGCGGACATTTTAAAACAATTCAGCGCGACCGAATTCACCACGCAGGAGGGCACGCTCTATCCCTTGCTGAGCAAGATGCGCCGCGAGGGGCTGGTCGATTACGAGTGGAAAGAATCGGAGTCCGGCCCCCCGCGGAAATACTACCAGCTCACGGCCAAAGGCCGGGACCAGCTGCGTGAGACGCTGGACTACTGGGGCAAAATCAGCGGCACCGTTAAAAATCTCGGACAAAAATAATGCGGGCACCCTCACCATGAACAAAGTCATTACCATCAACCTCGGCGGTACCGCCTATCAATTGGAAGAGGGCGGCTACGATACCCTGCGCACCTACCTGGAGACGGCGGCGGCAAGATTGCAGGGCAATCCGGATCGGGATGAAATCATGTCGGATATCGAGCAGGCGATCGGGGAGAAATTTCGCGCGCTCCTGGGCAGTCACAAGACCGTTGTCATCACCAAGGAAGTCACCGCGGTGCTCGACGAGATGGGGCCGATCGAGGACGACTCGGGCGCAGGCGTGGATCCGCGCGCAGGCGAGGCCAAGGCCCGGGCGGAAACCGGCGAATCCGGTCCGGCCCAGACCGAACGGCCGCCGGGCCAGATGGGCGCACCGAAGCGTTTCTATCGGATAAAAGACGGGGCGATGCTGGCGGGCGTCTGCAACGGTATCGCCGCCTATTTCAACATTGATCCGACCCTGGTGCGGCTGGCCTTCATCCTGTTGCTGATGGTGTGGGGCACGGGGGTGTTGGTTTATTTTGTGCTGGCCATTGTCGTGCCCAAGGCGCGCTCCCCGGAAGAAAAAGCCGCCGCCTGCGGCGAACCGTTCACGGCGCAGGAATTCATCCGCCGCGCCAAAGAAGGATATTATGGAGCGATGAAAGATTTCCCAGATCGCAAGGCGCGGCGTGAGTGGAAGCGGCGGTTCAAACAGGAAATGCGCGCGAACAGGGATCAATGGCGGCACAACTGGCATCGTTATTGGTCGGAGTCCGGGGATGTCCATCCCCGGGCCGGCATCGCCCTGCCTTTGCTCTCTGTATTGCACGGGGCAGCTGCAATCCTGTGGGGCTGCGCGTTGATTTCACTGTTGGCCACCGGCGCGGTGTTCGGGATCGTGCTGTCGTCCATTGTGCCGATATGGATCGCCGTGCTGGTGATGCTTATCGCTTATAAAATTTTTGTCTGGCCTTTGAAAGCGGCGCGACGTGTGTGCTACTACGGTTATGGCCGGCCAAGATGGGCATCGCCCTTCGTGTTCATGCTCGATGCGTTGATCTGGCTCGCGGTCATGGCCGTGCTTCTCTGGCTGGGCAGCCGTTATTTGCCGCAACTGGGTGAGGCCATTCGCAACATCCCGTCCGTTGCCCATGATGCCGTCCACCAGATCAGACAATGGTGGACTGGAAAGTGAGAGGGGGCCATGCGGGGTGGGGGCAGGGAGCGTTACCTCGCCTCGTTCTCCTGATCATAATCGTTATCTTTCTCATGCCCGCTTGGCATCCGAGTACGAGAATGATCACGAGAATGAGAACGATTTGGGAGCCACGGAGGCTATCAATTCCCAAGCGCGTTGGGGACAACGCGCTCCACCTTGCCCGCGGCTCGACCTTGATCTTGGAACTTGATCCCTGTTACTTGCTACCTTGGCCTTTGACCGTCATCGGTCGATGACGTCGAGTTCGGGCCATTGCGCGAGTTTGCGGTGCAGCGTGCGACGGCTGATGCCCATGAATTTCGCGGCCTTGGTGCGGTTGCCGCGCGACTTGATCAGTGCTTCGTGCAGCAGGTGCTTTTCATTTTCTTCGACCGAGAGCGACATGGGCGCCGGGGCGACGGCCGGCGTGCCGGCCGGGGCGGTTCCAGCCGCGGCCGGCTCGCTGCGGAACTTGGGCTCGAGGTCGAACTCGGTCAGTTTGCCGTTGCGGCGCAGCACGACGGCGTTTTCGGCAAAATTGCGCAGCTCGCGGATGTTGCCGGGCCATGGGTAGGCTTGCAGCGTGCGCAACGCGCCCGGCTCGATCGCGAGGGGCGGCACTTTGTTTTCGTCGGCGAAAATCCTGATGTAATGCGTCAGCAGCAGCGGGATGTCCTCGGTGCGCGCGCGCAGTGGCGGCAGGGTGATGCGGATGACGTTGAGGCGAAAAAACAGGTCTTCGCGGAATTTGCCTTCCTTCACCAGTTGCTCGAGGTGGCGGTTGGTGGCGGCGACGAGGCGTACGTCGAGTTCGATGGGCTTGTTGCCGCCGACGCGCTCGATGGATTTGGTTTCGAGAAAGCGCAGCAGCTTCACCTGGGTCGATGGCGAGATCTCGCTGATTTCGTCGAGAAAGAGCGTGCCGCCGTCCGCCGCCTCGAAGCGGCCGATGCGGCGTTCGTTCGCGCCGGTGAACGCGCCGCGCTCGTGGCCGAAGATTTCGCTTTCGAGCAGGGTTTCCGAAAGGGCCGCGCAATGCACGGCGATGAACGGCCCGCGGGCGCGCGGGCTGGACTGGTGGATGGCCTGCGCGATGAGCTCCTTGCCCGTGCCCGACTCGCCTTCGACCAGGATGGTGGCCTTCGACGGTGCGACGAGCTTCACGCGGTCGATGACCTCGCGCAGTTTTTCCGAGTTGCCGACGAGGCCCGCAAAGGAAAATTTCTCGTCGAGGCGCTCGTGCAGCTGCTTGACCTCGACTTCGAGCGTCTTGGTCTTGAGCGCGCGCTGGATCAGGACCTCGAGGCGCTCGATGTTGACCGGCTTGGTGAGGAAATCGACGGCGCCGCGCTTCATGGCCTCGACCGCGTTGTCGATGCTGCCATAGGCGGTCATCATGATGACCGCAGGCTTGTTCGGCAACGCGAGGGCCTTGTCGATGATCTTCAGGCCGGATTTGCCCGGCATGCGCAGGTCGGTGACGATGACATCGAATTCCTGTGAGTCGGTGAGGTTGAAGGCCTCGTCGGCATTGCTGGCGATGGACACATCGTAATTCTCCTGCAAAGCCTGCTGCAATCCCTCGCGGGTGTGCTTCTCGTCATCGACAATGAGGACACTCGGAACCATGTACCTATGACAGCAGAGTCGCTCGGCCGGTCAACGGGAAATGGGACGGAAAGGCACAGTTTGGCAGGTTTATGGCCAACAAAAAAGGACGATCTACCCGCTGTCTTTCACCCCGGCGGCCGGATCAATCCATCGACCCGCACTGCGAGGATGCCATTGATCATGAATTGCACGGCGATAGCTGCGAGCAGCAGGCCCATGACGCGAATGGCGATGCTCAAAGCGATTGGGCTCAGCCAGTGCATCCCGCGGGCCGAAAGTCGAAAAATTGCGTAGGTGGCTGCCGAAACCGCCACGATGCTCACGCACAAGCCGATATATTGGGACAAGTTTTGTGCCTGGTTCTGCAGGACAATAACGGTGGAAATGGCCCCCGGGCCGGAGAGCATGGGAATGGCCAGCGGAGTAACCGCAATGTCCAGCTTCTGCATGCCCGCCGCGGTTTCTTCGCGCGTTTCCATCACCCGCGAACGCTGCGCCCGCAGCATGTCCAATGCGACCAGCAGCAGCACGATGCTGGCGGCAATCTCAAAGGCTGCCATAGTAATGCCGAGAAATCGGAAAATCCACTTCCCGGCGAAGGCAAAGGCCAGGAGGACCCCGGCCATGACAAACGACGCCAGGCGCGCCATCCGGATGCGATCGGCCGGCGTGTTGGCCGGCGTCATCGCGATAAACGCCGGCACGGCGGCGAGCGGATCGACGATCACGAAGAGCGAACTCGACGCGAGAAGGATGTAGGCCAAAAGGGACATATTGCTAGACGGCGGGCCTGCGCGCTCGCTGCGTCTGAGCAAGAATTATTCGCCAGCCGGTTTATTTGCAAATCTAACCCGGATGCAAAAAACCATGCTGGCCGACCCTTGTGGCCGACGAGGCTTGCTACGGGCCGGCGCCTTCGAGGATAAAGAGGCAACGCCCTCGGGGAAACGAACATTCCGAAGGTGAGGCAACTCAATAAAAGGCACTCCACCATGGGCGACAGATCTCCGAAATCGGTACAGAAACAGGCATCGCAAAAGCAGTCGAAAAACAACGACTCGAATAAAAAGAAGCAGGCGCTCATCACGTCGCAGCAGGCCACGAAGGCCAAAGCCGCGGCGAACAAAAAGAAGTAAGGCGCCCGGCAACCGTTCAACCCAGCTTCCTGAGATCAGAAAGCTGGGTTGAATGTAGTTTCAGGTCAAATAGAGCCATGACAGGTGAAGTTGTCATTCCGAGACCCTGGGCAAGCTGCGACGCGGATTGTGTGGAACGCATTGATGAGCTGTTTCGCGTGGCAGCGCCCTCCTTCGTTTTACGACAAAGAGCTGCGAAGGGCAGGCGGGTGGAGCGATTTGTCCTCAAGGCGCTTCCTGACGGCAGGATCAAACAGAGCGTTGGGGACAACGCGCTCTACCTCGGAAATCCGAATTCAAGCGATCTCGGAATGGCAAAAATAATAGATGGGTCGCAAAGGCATGCCTTTGTGACCCATCAACTCAAAAATCCTCCAACCGCCGGTTACAATTGCGAGTTGGTCGTGGCGTTGAACTTCATGCCCACGGACGACTCCAGGCTGCTGAGCGCGCTGTCGATCACGGCATAGATCCGGGCCCGGTCAGCTGCATTGCTAAAATCAAGCGTTGCGCTGCCCGAAACACCCTGCTGCGCCAGGGCGGCATTGAGTGCGGCCTGGGCCTGCCCGGCAGTGAAGTATTGCGCGGCACTGGTTCCGTTTGAATAGGCGAGTGCCTGGATCACGCTGGAGAATACGTTGCCAAAATTACCGATGTTAAAGGCGACGTGATTGGCCGGGGTAACGATGGTCGTCGCGCTCGTGGTCGGGATCGGGTTGTCGTAGATTTGGTCGAGGTAGTAATGAACCTGGTACGGATACTGTACGTAGGTGCTCGAATTACCCCAAGCCGAACTGTACGAATCGACCGATGCCACGGTCGACGCGGTGGCGGTGGCGCCCAGCGCGCTGTAGTTTGCGACCAGGCCGCCATAATAGCCCTGGTTGTAGGCCGCGTTCAGGATCATATCCAGGAAGCTGTTCGGCAGGTCGACGAAATTGGCCAGGGCGCTGTCGTAGGCCGGTTCCCAAGGCGTTTTCCATCCGCCGGTGCCCTTGCCGGTCACGTTCAACGCCACCAGGTCGTTGTAATGGAAGTAGGCGCAGAGCATGGGCCCGTAGTACTTGTTGTTGAATGACGGCGGGGTGGCCTTGGCATACTGGGTGGAGGCCGTGGCCATGGTGTAGCCGATGTTCTTTTGCACCGCGATGTAATTGATCAGCGAATGCCCGGCCGGCGTATAACTTCCGGCAACCATGTCTATCGCGTAGTTGTTAATTTGATACGGGCCGCCCTGGCCGGCCCCCATCACCGCCTGCTGGTTGGGCGATGGGTCGATCAAGGTGCTGGTGGCCACATAATATTGCGTGGCGATGTTTTCCTGGAGCAACTGGCCGAACAAGGAGCCGTAAAGGTAGTCCTTGTTGAACTGAATGCCCGGGTAATATTCCTCGATCAGATGGCCGTACATCACGCCGGCGATGGTGTTCGACATGATCAGGTCGGTGTAGTTGTCGCCCGTCAGCGTCAGGGTGTCTTGCGACCCGCCCGCGCCGAGCAGCAGGTGGAAATTAATCGTGCCCGTGGTCGTCACCGGCGACGTGGTGCCCGAATCGGTCGTGGCCGAGACAGAGGCGCTAAGGGCGCTGTCGCCGGCGCTGTTGTCGGCGCGCACGGCGTAAGTATGCGTGGATGCCGCAGCCAGGCCGCTGCTGGTGTACGGGCTGGTGACTCCCGGGACGGTGGTGCCGTCGACCTGCAGGTCGTAGCTGGTGGCGCCCGGGGACGCATTCCACGTCACGGTGATCTGGCTCGAACTGTCGGCTGTTGCCGAGAGTCCCGTCGGTACGGCTGGCACGGTCGGGACACTCTGCGTCGTGGCGCTCACCGAGGTGCTGAAGGCACTGTTGCCAGCGCTGTTGTCGGCGCGCACGGCGTAGGTGTGGGTCGAGGAGGCAAACAACCCGGTATGTACGTAGGGGCTGCTGGCGCCGGTAGTGACGACTCCGTCCACGAGCAGGTCGTAGCTGGTGGCGCCCGAGGAGGCATTCCACGTCACCGTGATCTGGCTGGTGCCGCCGGCGGTGGCGGTTAAACCGGCAGGGACGGGCGGGATCGTCGGGGTGCCATGGGTAGGAGCTTTGACGGAATTGGCAAAGTTGTAACCGTTGGAGGCGTCCCAGTTGATCGACCAGGTCATGGCACCGCGAATGGTGGGATACGTGTGGGGGGGGCGGAAGGTGCCGCCGCTCGCGCCGTTGGCGAGGATATTGAGCGCCTGGTTGATGACCGTGGGTGAAACGTAGCCGCTGCCCGCGCCAGAGGTGGAGGCTGGCAGGCCAAGGCCGACCTGGTCGGGGCGCAGGCCATTTTCAAGCTGGATGGTGGCGAGCGCGGTGAGGAAATCGACACTGCCTTCGGAGTATACTTTGCCGTCATAGCCGAGCATGGAGCCCGAGTTGTAGTACTGCATGTTGCAGATCGTGAGGATGTCCTTGATCGCAAGCGCCAGCTTGAAGTACTCGGTGGAGGTATTCTGCATGTCGAGCGTCTGCGGCGCCATGGTGATGATTGAACCGCTTTTCACCGCCCGGAGCGCCTGGGCCATGTAGGTGGCATTGACGCCGTTTTCGAGGTCGATGTCGACGCCCTCAAAGCCGTATTGCGCGATCAGGGCGTTGATGCTGTTGGCAAACGCGGTGGCGCTGCTGGTGCTGTTCACGGTGATCGCGCCGTTCTGGCCTCCGACGGAGATGATGACATGCTGGCCGCGCGCCTTCGCCGTTGCGATATCGGCGATGAACTGCGCCTGGCTGAAGCCGAGGCTCGGATCCAGGCTAAAGGTCACCGCGCCGGGGGTGGAAGCAGCGTTGGCAAAGGCAACGGCGATCAAGCTGTAGGTTGTAGGGACATCGCTGATACGGAGAACGGCGGCTCCATTGTTAAAATTTTGCCAGTAGCCGGTCAGCGTGAAGCCGGGTAACGAGCCGCTCTGATTGGTGGTCGTAGCCGAGACCGGGGAGCTGAAGGCGCTGTCGCCGGCGCTGTTGTCCGCCCGAACCGTATAGGTATGCGTGGATGCCGCAGCCAGGCCGCTGCTGATGTATGGGCTGGTGACTCCAGGGACGATGGAACCGTCGACGGTGAGATCGTAGCTGGTGGCGCCCGTCGATGCATTCCATGTGACGGAAATGGCGCTTGAGCTCGTGGCCGAGGCGGCAAGCCCGGTCGGAGTGGCGGGCGGCAGACCGCCGCCGCCGATCGTGTAGGTCGCGCTCGCGACTGGACTGTCGACATAGCCGCTCTCGTAGGCGATGGCTTCGAGCGTGGTGGTGCTGCCAATGGTCACTGCACCGGTGTAGATCGTGCCGTTGGTCTCGCTGGGCGTGCTGCCATCGGTCGTGTAACGGATGGTCACATAATTGGTGGCGTCACTGATCGTCACGCTTTGTGCGCTGGTGTAGCTGCCGCCCGCCGGACTGAAGGTGGGCTTGGCTGCCTGCGGCAGGCCGATCGTAAAGGTGACACTGCTGACGTAGCTGGTGCCGCTCATCAGCCAGAAGGCGCATGCGTTGGACGACGTGTCCTGCCAGATGAGGTCGGGCTGCATCGTGCCGCCAAAGTTGCCAGCCCCGGCCAGCCTCCAGTTGCTCGTAACGATCCCGAGATTGACGGTGCTGGTCTCAGTCGTGCCGTTCATCATCCAGAGGGCGCACTCGCCGTTCGCCGTGTTCTGCCAGATGAGGTCGGAGTTGCCATTCTGGAGGAAGTCGGCGGCGCCAACCAGGTTCCAGTCGGTGGTAACGGTTCCGAGACTGACGACGCTGACGTAGGTCGTGCCGTTCATCATCCAGATGGCGCGCTGCCCGTTCGTCTTGTTCTGCCAGATGAGGTCGGGCTGGGCGGTGCCACCAAACTTACCGGTGCCGACGAGCTTCCAATCGGTCGTGACCGACCCGAGAGTGACGCTGCTGCTGTAGGCGGTGCCGTTCATCAGCCAGATGGCGATTTGCCCGCTCACCGTGTTCTGCCAGATGAGGTCGGAGTTGCCATTCTGGAGG
>DATMNP010000093.1:0-2991 GCA_035568935.1 Opitutaceae bacterium
TCGACCGTGAGCTGCTTCATGCCGAGGCTGATGCGCTGCTGCTGGGGATCGATGTCGAGGACGATGGCGTCCACTTCGTCGCCTTTCTTCAGCACTTCGGTCGGATGGTTGACCTTGCGGGTCCAGCTCATGTCGGAGACGTGGACCATGCCGTCGATGCCTTCCTCGAGTTCGATGAAGGCGCCGTAGGTGGTCATGTTGCGCACCTTGCCGTGGACGCGGGCGCCCAGCGGGTAATTGTGGCGGACCATGTCCCATGGGTTGGGCTCGAGCTGGCGCAGGCCGAGGGAAATCTTCTGCTCTTCCTTCTGCACGCCGAGGACGACCGCATCGAGCTCCTGGCCGACCTTGAGCAGCTCGGAGGGCTTGGTGATGCGTTTGGTCCAGGACATCTCGGTGATGTGCACGAGGCCTTCGACGCCGGGCTCGATCTCAATGAACGCGCCGTAGGGCACGAGGTTGACGACCTTGCCGTGAACTTTGGCGCCGACGGGGAACTTGCGGTCGATCTCATCCCACGGATTTTTCGTGGTCTGCTTGAGGCCGAGGGAAACGCGTTCCTTGTCGCGGTTCACCTCGATGATCATGACCTGCACTTCTTCGCCCTGCCGGAGCATTTCGCTCGGGTGCGAGATGCGGCCCCAGCTCATGTCAGTGATGTGAAGGAGGCCGTCCATGCCGTCGAGGTCGATGAACGCGCCGAAATCGGTGATGTTCTTGACCACGCCCTTGCGGGTCTGGCCGGGCTGGATCGAGTCGAGGAGCGCGCGGCGCTTGTCGGTGCGCTGCTGTTCGATGAGCTCGCGGCGGGAAAGAATGATGTTCTTCCGCTCGAGATTGATTTTGAGAACCTTGAAATCATAGGTCTGCCCCATGTATTGGTCGAGGTTCTTGGGCGGCTGGGTGTCGATGTGCGAGGACGGCAGGAAGGCGTCCACGCCGATGCTGACGATGAGGCCGCCCTTGACCTTGCCGCGGACGCGGCCGGAGACGACCGAGCCCTCGGGGGCCTTGGCGAGGATGTTTTCCCAGTTTTTCTTCTGTTCGGCCTTGTCGAACGAAAGGAGGGGATTGCCGTTTTTGTCCTCGAGCTTCTCGAGGAACACCTCGATCTGCGAGCCGACTTGCAGCTCGCCGAGGTCGGCGAATTCGGAGGCGGGAATGATGCCTTCAGCTTTGCCGCCGATGTCGACGACAACTTCATTCTGGCCAATTTCGGTGATGGTGCCGGAGATGATCGCGCCTTCCTTCAACTTGTCGAAGGAGGACTGCGCCAGCAGTTCTTGCATGATTGAACTCATGGGTGAAAACGACGTGCCGTCGCCTGCTCCAAGGCGCCGGTCCATCGGGATGGCCTTGCGGCCGTGGGTTGATGGTTGGACTATAGGTTAAGGGTCGGCGGGAACAGTGCGGCGTCGCCAACCTGACCGATGAAAATGCCGCGAAGGGTTAAAATCCCCTGCCCGGCCGCCCGGGGCAAGCGAAAAATCAATCACTTATGCGCGGCCAGGTGCCGCCCGATGGCACCAAGAAACTCCTCATAAGCC
Source organism: Opitutaceae bacterium (assembly GCA_035568935.1). Taxonomy (GTDB): domain Bacteria; phylum Verrucomicrobiota; class Verrucomicrobiia; order Opitutales; family Opitutaceae; genus DASRHD01. Next base: position 1,548 of record DATMNP010000093.1, read on the forward strand.
GGCGAATCGCGCAACAGCGTGGAGGTGCCCATGCCGGGGTGCTGGTTCAGATCGCTTTGCACCAGTTCGTGCATCACCACGTCCACCTGCGTGCCACCGTCGGCCGCGGACGAAAAATGCGCCTCGACCTGAAGCTGCCGCCCACCGTTCATCGAGCCTTCGCCGCCCGTCTGGACGCTGCTCAACGCCTCGATCACACCCTGCGCCGGGCCGCCGCGCACAAAACCAAAGCCCATCTCATCCAACGCGGCGCGCGCGGCGGCATACGTCGTGCGCTCGTCCGCGGCGAAGACGCGGGACTTCGGCTGCGGCGCCACGAACGGCGCGCGAAGTTGCTCCGACACGGAGTCGCAGCCGGAAAGCACGAGGCAAAGCAGGCCAAAAAATAACAGCGTGGGTTTCATGATTTTTATTAAAAAAATTAGTCAGGCGGGCCTGCCACGCCGTAGCCCCTGGCTTGTTGAAGGGGCGAAGGCGGGTTGCTGCTGCGAGATGCAATGGAGTGTGCCCAGGCCCCAGACCAAGTCGAGACAGTCGATGGGGATGATCTCACGGCCGGGGAAACAGCCGGCGAGCACTTCGGCGGCCGCGGCGTCGCGGCGCGGCTGGCGAAACGCGGGCATGAGCACCGCGCCGTTGATCACCAAAAAATTCGCATAGCTCGCCGGCAATGGCTGGCCTTCGCAGAAACACGGCTTCGGCATCGGCAGTTCGGCCAGCGTGAATTTTTTCCCGGCGGGCGTGCGCATCGATTGCAACCGCTCAAGGTTCGCCTGGAGGACTTGGTAGTTTTTGCCATGCCGATTTGTTTCGACTACGGTCACGATGCCATCGGCGCGAAAGAAACGGCTGAGGTCATCGACGTGTCCGTCGGTGTCGTCACCGGCGATCCCGTCGCCGAGCCAGAGGATCGTGTGCACCCCGAGAGAGTCGCGGAGGTTCTGCTCGATTTGCGCCCGCGTGAGCTGCGGGTTGCGGTTTTTGTTGAGCAGGCACGCCTCGGTCGTGAGCAGCAGGCCGGCGCCGTTGACGTCAATGGATCCGCCTTCGAGCACCATGGCGTTCGTGAAACGCCGCAGGCCCAGCGCGGCGGCCATGCGGGACGGGATTTCGTTGTCGAGGTCGTAGGGCGGATACTTGCCGCCCCATGCGTTGTAGCGCCAGTCGGTGAGCGCGACTTCGCCGGTGCGCTCGTTCTTCACAAAAATCGGGCCGTGATCGCGGCACCAGGCATCGTTGGTCGGGTGGTCGAAGAATTCGACGTTGGCCAGCTCAGCCTTCGCCTGGTTGATGAGCGACTGCGCGCGTTTTTGCAGCGGCCGCGCGAGGTTGATGCGCACCTTTTCGCGGCGGCTGATGCGCGCGACGATTTCGGCGAACTTCGCCGGGATCGGCCGGAAGTGCCGCGGCCAGGTTTGCCGGTTGTGCGGCCACGAGAGCCACA
>DATMNP010000094.1:0-3360 GCA_035568935.1 Opitutaceae bacterium
TCAGACTGATTCCACGAAGGTGCGGTAAACGTTCTGGTTGAGGCGGAGGCGTTCGCGCAGCTGCGCGGGGCCTTCGGCGGGGGCGGCGAAGTTCATCTGCACGTAGGTCGCGCCGGTGAGCTTGCGGTCGGTGACGCGCACGAATTCCTTTTTGCCGAGGTTCTCGACGGCGGAGACTTCACCTTGGATGGCGGCGATTTCTTGTTTCACGCCGTCGATGATTTGCTCGATGGAGTCTTCCTTGCCACGGTTGTCGAGGATGAAGGTGGCGCGATAATTACGTTTGGTCGGGATCATTTTTGTCTCTGCGGTTGAGTTGATTCATGGCCTGGGCGGCGCCGCTGTCAATCAGCAGGCCGAGGCCATCGGTGTAGTATAACAGTGTTTTTTCGATGAGGGAGAGTTCAGGAGGAGAAAGTTTGCCGAGGACGAAGTCCTTGAGGTCTATCTGCGGGGGCGATTTCGGGCCGATGCCGATGCGGTAGCGGCTGAAGCCGTCGCCGAGGTGCGAGAGCAGGCTGGCCACGCCGTTGTGGCCGCCGTCGCTGCCGGTGGTCGTCACCTTCACGCGGCCGAGCTCGATGTTGAGATCGTCGTAAATGGCGATGACATCAGCGGGGGCCAGCTTGTAGAAGCGCGCCAGCGAGGCGACGGCGGAACCGCTTTCGTTCATGAACGTTTGCGGTTTCACGAGTAGCCAGGTGACGCCGCGGGCTTTTTCCCAGCGGGCGACCTGCGCCTCGAACTGCGGGTGCAGCTGCCAGGTGAGGCCGTGCTTCTGCGCAAAGGCGTCGATGACGATGAACCCGAGGTTGTGCCGGGTTTTTTCGTACTCGCGGCCCGGATTGCCAAGGCCGGCCACCAACGAGATAGACATGACTCAAAGAACAGGGACGGTTGCGCGGCCCGCAGCGGTCAAGCCGCGGGCGCGTGCAGCGGAGATTATTTCTTGGCGGGCGCGGCGGGCTTGGCGTCCTTCGCCGGAGCGGCACCTTTCGCGGAAGCCATGCCTTTCGCATCGCCGCCCTTGGCGGGCGCGGCGCCGGCTTTGGCGTCGCCAGCCGCGGGAGCGGCAGGAGCAGCACCGGCTTTGGCATCGCCGGCCGCGGGCGCGGCGCCAGCGGCGGGAGCTGCGGCGGTGCCGTCGGTGGGCGCAGCGACGACCGCGGCGACCTCTTCCTCGACGGGCTCGACGCACGAAACCACGGGCTGGTTCTTGTTGTCCAGAAATTCGACGCCCGCGATGGGCTTGAGGTCGCCAATGTGGAAGGTGTCGCCGACTTTCAGCTCGGTGACATCGACTTCGATCCGGGGCGGAAGGTCTTTCGGCAGGCAGCGGATGCGCACCTGCTGCGTGGGCGTCTCGAGCACGCCGCTCTGGTTTTTCACGCCGAACGATTCGCCGACGATGCTCAGTTGCACGCGGATTTCAAATTTCTCGTCGGCCTTGACTTCGTGGAGATCGACGTGGAGGTAGCGGTCGGTGATCGGGTCACGCTGGACTTCCTGCAGAAAGGTCAGCGCCTTCTCGGGCTTGTCGTCGCGATTGAGCTCGATCAGCACGGCGCGGCCGGCGACGGATTTGATGAGGCGGACGAACTCCGGCACTTCGATCGAGAATTTCTCGGGGCTGGTGTGCTTCCCGTAAAGGATGGCGGGAATGCGGTTGACCTTGCGGAGACGGCGCGAGGCGCTGCGGCCGGTCTGGGCGCGCAGGCTGATATTAAGCGTGTGTTGAGTTTTCATGGTTTCGTTCCTCCTGTCGCTCCGGAATTGGAGGCAGGCGTAGTGGAAAAGGGGTTAATTGCATAGGCCCGCCCCGGTGGAAGGCAACAAAAACTTTAACCGGTATCACGCACCCTCCCTCGTCTGGGCGAGGTGCCCTGTCGGGCCGACCTTGTCGGGACTACCCGTTCACGCTGAAGCCCGGACGCGTTCGCCGCCAACGAGATAAATCACGAAAAGGACGCAACGAACGCCAATGTTTCCTTTGCGGACTTGGCGTGAGACAAATGCATTGGGCAGGCATCCGTGCGACCTGGCGATTTTGATCAAAGATTTTTCAAGAAACGCCTGACCTCGTCGTGGTTGCCGATCAGCATCATGCTCGCCCGGCTTCCTTCCAATTTAAACACAACCCGCATGTCCCGGCCAGCCCTGAACTCGAAATAGCTTTGTCGCAGCCGTCGTATCCCCAATCCGGTGTGCAAGTGTGCCTGCCCAAAGGTACCACGCAACCTTGCGACCGCTTCAGCCACCTGTTGCTTGCGCTCTTCCGTCAATGCCCGCGCCTCGGCCTTGAATCGGCTGGAGAAATCAATGTTTAATGGCGGCATCGAAATCGCCAGTATAGCGCGTAATCTTTCCCTCCTTGCGATCCCGCTTCAATTCGGCGTCCGTCCGCTTAACGAAGGCATCAAGTTCGGCGTCGGTCACGCCATATTCGCGCTTTGCATAATCGGAATCCTCGGAAAAAACGTTCACGGCACGCAGGGCGATGACCTTGTCGCCGCATAGAATGCCGATGTCCTCGCCAGCCGCGGCGCGCTTGAGCCATTTGGTAAGGTTGGCCCGGGCTTTGGTGGGAGATAGCGTCGTCATAGCGTCTTAATAAAGACGCTATTGCGCACGAGTCAAGTGGGGATGATTTTCCCGCGGAAAACGCAGATGCTCGCGGATGGATTTAATTAGGAAGCCAGGAAACCGGGAGGTCTGAATTCTGGCTCGAGCTTTGTGTCCTTTGCGCCTTTGCGGTGAAAGTTTGAATCATCACCCGCGCGAGGGCTTGCTCGATGATCCGCGCTTGGGTTTCGTCGTGCCCCCGGCCATCGACTTCGGCGTGCCGTAAAACTGGCGCTGGCTCGGATTCGGATGGGATTTTTCTTTTCCGCCCATGAACGGCGCGAACGGGCTTTTATTTTTGGCGTCTTTGGGATGCATCGTTGAATCTTGGTTAGGGCGATGCCTCCTGGCGAGCCGTGTTATCTTCGGCTCGTCGGGGACGCCTCGCCCTACCCCCTGGGACGACGTAGCTCGCAGAGCGAAGGCGCCAGCCGGATTGCAGCAGCAATATTATCGGCCTGACCTGTTTTGCTCCGATCATTTTCGCCGCTGATGGCGCGGATATACGCGGATCAGAAGGTAGGGCGCGACCGCCGGGCGCGCCGCTTGTCACTCTGAGCCCTTTTCAGGCCTATGAACCATTGTAGGTCGGGGTTTATCCCACAAGCGTCCCATAATGGATTAAAATCCATATGGGATCAGAGGGGAGAGTTGCGGATTGGGAGGCGAAGTGGATTTAAGATTTCTTGTGGAGAAGTGAGATTAGGGGATTAGTCGGCGTCGGCTGTCCCACAGCTT